>NZ_JBHMFC010000081.1:125767-126040 GCF_042427585.1 Mariniflexile ostreae
ATTTTAATTTACAGTTTCTGAGTTTTATCAATTCATTTTAAAGTTAAGCCATAGCAGAGCCAGGCTACTTGTGCAGCTTCATTTTTAGTTGCTCATATTCAGTTTCTTGTCTTTTAGTAAAACGCGCCAATTGTCGGGTGGTCCACGATCATTAAATAACAAAATGGTATGTGTTTTGACCCCTATAAAACAAGAGTAATCTTTTAAATTTCGATTATTAATTATGCGTTTAATTTTCTCATTATTATTAGCTGTTTATCAGCGTTCCATTTT
>NZ_JBHMFC010000082.1:0-3062 GCF_042427585.1 Mariniflexile ostreae
TCTATGAACGTAACGCAATCGCAATTCTAAATATCCTTGCTTAGCGGGGTGCAAATATAAAACCCTTTTTCTTCTTAAAGACCATCTTTTTAAAACTTTTTTTTATAAATTTTAAACAGGCCACACAAGACATTATTCTACAATAGGTTAGCTCCGTAAATTTAATCTTAAAAGGACAGAAAAATAAGCCCCACTGGACAAAACGTGCCACAAAGCAAAACCGAACACCAAAAAAAAAGCCAGATATACGGGCTTATCTGGCTTGGATCCTTCTATAAGGGCACATAGACCCTTACCTATATAATAGGGCTTACATAAAAAAGTTCCAGACCACCCCGAAACGCACTGCGAAGTCGCGATAGGGATACCCGGGGGCAGAATAATAATCGTATCCCGTAAAAGCTGCATTGAAATGCTCGGCCTTGACGTAGATCCTGGTTTGACGCACCTTAGCGTTTATAAAGAAATCCAAACGGGGAAACCCTCCATATTCACTTCCCCAAGGACGTTTTTTGATTTTAATACTATGATTTTTCCAACACCATACCTTATTGACACCATAATTATTTTTACTTTATTATAAAAGAGAAGCATGATTTTATAAGGTTTTGTTTGCTAATCTAGCATCTCATTTTTTATTGATAAAGAGCGTGTCTTCCTTTATACCATTTAAATAGCTGGGCTAGTTTACCATTTACAACACCACCGCCCCATTAATAGCGCTAAGAATAAACTCACCACCAAGTACTGTAAACAAATTGAGGGGTGTGATTTTCGCTTATTATATCTTTTTATCGCCTATAGATGCTCTGTACAACCATTTCACCTCCACTTGTCGTAAAAGTCGGTTCTACTAGCATAGATATCAATAGTAACATTACAAATACCGCTAATAGCATTAATTTTAGTCCCGCATGTAAATCATTTTCCACTTAAAACTTAACATTTGCAGAAGTATCGGTTAAAGCAATACATATTAAGATTTGAATGTGGACTTAAACCTCTGTACTGTTTTCAATGTAATCGATTAGGGATAATTCAATATCATATTTACCTACAAATAAATTGGTTGGAGCATTTATATGTTCATGAAAATAAAATATCGGGGTAATGGAGAGAAACGAACCATCTATAACAATCATTTCATTTTCGGTTTTCATAATTTCAACCCCCACACGCACTAGTCGGTTATTCTTAAAAATAGTAATATAAAGAACTTTCAGGCTGCAAAGGCACTGAATCACATTGCAAAAAAGCTTTTTAGATTATTGATTTATACTCCCATAAGTTTTTGGATTTTTTTTGACAAATCAGTATTGTCGAAACCTTCAGAAAATTCCCCCTGCCCATACCCTATAACTTTAACAGGAACCGGTGTCGCAGAATGATCACCAGACCCCCAAGATATTCCAGCCTTTTTATTCAATATATAAGCTGCTGTTTCAGAAATTGATTTCACAGTATTTATGCTTAAATAATTTGCATCTGCGTTCACTTTATTGTTTTCTTTAAACTGTTTGCTATAGGCTAATTTTAACATGTCCAATTCATTACCATCTAAGGACAAGCCTACTTCGCTATTACCCAAACCAAAATCTACCTGTATTAAATCTAAAATAGAATCAAATGACACTTCTGGATTAGCATCTTTAAGTTCTGTCATTTTTCTTTTAAACTCCTGAACCGAAGTTTTCTGATATTTTAACAATTCAGGATTCATCTCATAATTGATTCCTGTATACAAAGACCCCGTTTCATGGTCGGCGGTAACTATTATTAATGTTTCATCGGGTCGCTCTTTATAAAACTCATAAGCCACCCTAACAGCATCATTAAATGCAAGTACTTCATGTATCATGGTTACACCATCGTTTCCATGACATGCCCAGTCAATTTTACCTCCTTCAACCATCATAAAGAAACCTTTATCATTATCCATCACTTCAATCCCTTTTTTTGTAAAATCAGCTAGAGTAAGTGCTTCTTCTTTTTTATCGATTGCCCAGTAAAATTCTCCTGAAGGGTACATATCAGGATTTATTGCAATTATTTTTTCATCTCCATGTTTTAACTTATTAAACTCCTCATGAGAGTTGGCAATGGTATACCCCTTTTTCACAGCATTTACATATGCATCGGGTTGGTCACCGTTTTTTCCTTTTGGAGAATGGAAACCTCCACCTCCAAAATAATCAATATTATAATTGGGTAGCTCCATGCTAATCTCGTAATACATATTGCGAGAATTTTGATGCGCATAAAAAGAAGCAGGAGTCGCATGATCAATCGTTACGCTCGATAAAATACCTACTTTAAGACCTGCTTTTTTCACTTTTTCAGATATGTTTTCATACGCGATTTCTTGGTCAGGCGATTTTCCTATTATTCCATTGTTAGTTTTAAACCCACTAGACATGGCGGTTGCTGCTGCACAAGAAGTGGTAACAAAGGAATTAGCTGAATAGTTGGTCATATTGGAGCTTACAGGAAAACTGTTCATTAAAAGCTTTTCTGCCTTAATTTCGCCTGTCTTAGCATTTAAATACATTTCGGTAGTATAAATCTGATTTAATCCCATGCCATCTCCAATAAACAGAAATACATATTTTACATTTTGCTTAGTTTGACTATATCCTATAGAACAAAATAAGACTATTGAAATTATTACAATATTTTTAAACATAATACTTTTTGAAGCAAATTTAATGTGAGTTGCAATACTTAGATATAACAAAACATGCATATTTATAACAAATATGTTGCAATAGTCCATATAAGTAAGTGGCATAGCCAATTTGTTTTGACCCCTATAAAACAAGAGTAATCTTTTAAATTTCGATTATTAATTATGCGTTTAATTTTCTCATTATTATTAGCTGTTTATCAGCGTTCCATTTTTCCATTGGTGTAATCCTTCCTAAAAGTCCGTGGAGCCTTCTATTGTTATAAAACTCAACGTAACGCTTCAGTATCTGTTCTATTTCTCCAAAGTACTGATAATCGAACCTTGTAAAGACCTCTTTTTTCAATATTCCGTGATAGGCCTCGATATGTGCATTTTC
>NZ_JBHMFC010000083.1:0-961 GCF_042427585.1 Mariniflexile ostreae
ATCTCGGTAATTATATATTTGCCATGCTTTTTGGTGGCAAAACGGGCCATGCCGTCCAGTACGGCGGTCTCTATATCGATAACGCTGCCTACGGACAGGCCTCTTTTTGTGGACTTGCCCGTTATATAATTGGAGGCTGCTGCAGCGCTCTGTTGTTTTTTCTTGAGGTAGCTGTCCATATCGGATCGGTTCTGAACCCGTGCCGAGGTAAAAGCATTACCTCCTGTAGAAAATGTTTCTAAAGAAGCGCTAAAGGCGTGCTGCCCCAGCTCATTGAGCCCCGAAGGGCTGTCGGGCGTCTTGCCGCTCAACTGCTGGGCCTCTAACGAACTAAAGGAGAATGCCCGGGCCCTGCGTGCCTGGGCCTGGATCCCGATATTCATTTCGGTGAGGTCCTTGCCATATTCTATGGTCACGGCGTCCGTTAGTTGGGGCTTTCCAAAAAACAAGGTGTCGCCATCATAATACAGCCATTCGTTGTGCTGTTTGGCGATACGCTGCAGGAACCTAAAGTCGGTTTCCAGGTATTGCGACTCATACGCTATGGCAGTGGTGTTTTCTGGGGCGACCTGTGCCGTGAGATGGGGATGGTCTGCCACCTCCTTGACGATCTCCGATAGCGGGCGATCCAACCAGGACCGCATCAGCTCGCCGTCTTCCAGTAGGATCGTGGACGAGTGGCCGCCCACTATGATCTGGCCATTGTTGCCGTTGTTCTGGTTCAGGGCGATATGGGTAATGATCCCGGTAAAGTCCTTGCCGGTGGTATTGATAACAATGGTCTTGCCCAGCCAGTCCTTGGACCTGTCGATGGTATGGGCGGCCGTGGCCTCGCCGGTCTCCAGGTCGATGCCCATTTCAAAACGGTGGTGGTCGTTTATCTTTTGTGAAATTTCGATGTGCTTAAAGCCACTAATGAACTTTCCGTTAATACTGATCTGTTTGTTCTCAGGAGTCTTTG
>NZ_JBHMFC010000084.1:0-1338 GCF_042427585.1 Mariniflexile ostreae
GGCAGTATCTCATAAAGTGTGTAAGTTTTAAAATCTCAGGTTAATATTTAGCCTGAGATTTTTTATTTATTAATTTTAAATTTTACACACTTATGAAACCAGAAGATTTATTAAACGAAGCTTTTTTAAAGCAATTTAAAAACGGGACAGAGCTTACCAGCTTTTTAGAACAACTCCATAAGCGAGGAATTGAGAAAATCCTAGAGGGGGAACTTGATGCTCATTTGGACTATGACAAGCATAAAAAGAGCAAATCTACCAATCTCAGAAATGGTTATACAAAAAAGAGGCTAAAGACCACTTTAGGAGAAACAGAAATCCAAGTGCCACGAGACCGAGAGAGCTCATTCAATCCAATGATCGTCAAGAAAAGAGAAAGTGCAACCGAGGGTATCGAGAACATTATTATCTCACTTTATGCCAAGGGAATGAGCAATAGCGATATTGAAGAACAAATAAGGGAACTCTACGATTTTAACATCTCTACCAGTACAATATCAAGGATCACAGATAGAATAACAGATGATGTCATTGCTTGGAGAAACAGGCCTTTAGAAGCCACCTATCTGATTGTTTGGATGGACGGCATAGTATTTAAGGTCAGGGAGAGCTCCAAAGTAGTAAACAAGACCATTTATATCGCCGTTGGCTTAAGGGTTGATGGAAAAAAAGAAGTGCTTGGGTTGTGGCTGGGAAAGAATGAATCCTCTTCCTTTTGGATGAGCGTCCTTACCGACATTAAAGCCAGGGGAACACAAGATATACTTATTACGGCTACAGATAATCTGAACGGTTTCACAGATACTATCAAGACTGTTTTTCCAGACTCAGTAACCCAAATATGTGTGGTGCATCAAATCAGAAACTCTTGTCGTTACGTTGTCTGGAAGGATAAAAAAGAGTTTACAAGAGATATGAAGCAAATCTATACAGCACCGACAAAAGAAGCGGCAAAGGCAGCCCTAAAGGACTTTAAGGCAAAATGGGGATCCAAATACTCTTACGCTATTAAAAGCTGGGAAAACAACTGGGACGAGCTGACTGTGTTCTTCGATTTTCCAATCGAGATAAGAACCATTATTTACACTACAAATCTTATTGAAAACCTCAATGGAAAAATTAGAAAATATACCAAAAACAAACTCTCATTCCCAACGGATGACGCAGTAATGAAATCAGTATTTTTGGCACTAAAAGAAAGTACTAAAAAATGGACAATGCCTGTTAGGAATTGGGGAATTATACTAAACCAATTTTTAGCTATATTTGAAAACAGGATTAAACTATAAATAATTTAACCCTGAAATTTTGAACTTACACAGATTTTAGGATAGTGTC
>NZ_JBHMFC010000085.1:0-1694 GCF_042427585.1 Mariniflexile ostreae
GGAGAAAGCAATTTTCATCCCAATATAGCTACTGCTTTTTCAGTGGAGAGTAATGAGAAAATAACCATTCAATTTATCGAAACTCAAAGCGAAGGTTATATGGTTAAGGTGAAATTAAATAAAATGTCTCTAAAACCAAATGATGCCTATGGTGTTGTAATTAATAATGTCTCTTATTTGAATGTAGAAGATATTAAAATTCCAGGAATTCAAGAAGAAGAAGGAAGCACGTCTTTCCATGTATTTATACCACATGCAAAAGTTAAAGAAAATTCAAATTATGCTATAAAAGCATATATAACGAAACAAGGTAAAACTATAGAAAGTGCCATAGTAAATCAACATACATCAAAACAATAATAAATTACTAATATTAATAACATGACGAAGTACTCCATCATCATCCTCACCATTGTTTCATTTTTATCTTGTCATCAAGTAGAAACAAAAAAGCCTGTTTACGTAGCCGAAACATGGGAAAATCCAGAATGGGAAAACCCAGAAATCTTTCAAATAAATAGAGAAGAACCTATAGCTTCTTTTTATAAATATTTAGATGAAAAATCGGCTTTAGCTAATGAGAGTTGGAAAAATTCCTCATTATACCAATCCTTAAATGGCACATGGAAATTTTATTACGCAGATAGCGTACAAGCAAGGCCAACAAATTTCTACAAGCCAGACTTTAATTTAGAGGGTTGGGACGACATTACAGTGCCTTCTAATTGGGAACTTAAAGGTCATGGAATTCCTATTTATACGAATAGAACTTACATGTTTCCTCCAAACCCACCTTTTATTCCTCATAACTTAAATAATAATGGGAGTTATAAAAAAGAATTTGAAATTTCTAAAGATTGGGATGGAAAAGATATTTATTTACACTTTGAAGGTGTAAGTGGCGCCATGTATGTTTGGTTAAATGGAAACATGGTTGGCTATAATGAAGGTAGTAAAACAGCTGCTGAATTTAAAATAACAGATTTCGTAAAAGAAGGAACAAACGATTTAGCGGTACAAGTGATGCGTTGGTCGGATGCTAGTTATATGGAAGACCAAGATTTCTGGAGATTAAGCGGTATCGAGCGTGACGTATATGTGTATGCAGCAGAAAAAGTAACTTTAAGAGACTTTAGAGTGACCTCAGACTTAGAAAATGATTATAAAGATGGCATTTTTAAAGTTGATTTAAAAATAGATAACAATTCAGGTTCTGCAGTAGAAAAAGATGTGAAAGTTCAACTTTTAGATGGAACTACAGAAGTGTATTCCGATACTCAAAAAGTGTCCTTAAAAAATGGAAGGACCGTTATTAACTTCAGTAAAATTTTACCAAATGTAAAAACGTGGAATGCAGAAACGCCGAATTTATATACGCTTTTATTAACCGTTAATGGAGAGTCTACGGCTATTAAAGTTGGTTTTAGAAACATCACTATTAAAAACAATCAGTTTTTAGTAAATGGGATGCCAGTTTTGATAAAAGGCGCTAATTTACATGACCATAGTGATACAGAAGGCCACGTTATTTCTGAAGAATTAACGAAACTTGATATGGAAGTGATGAAGCAGAATAACTTAAATGCGATTCGTTGCAGCCACTACCCAAAAAATCCACATTTTTACAGATTAGCCGATAAATATGGTTTTTATGTAGTGGATGAAGCTAATATTGAAACCCATGGTATGGGAGC
>NZ_JBHMFC010000086.1:0-82893 GCF_042427585.1 Mariniflexile ostreae
AAGCCATAGCAGAGCCAGGCTACTTGTGCAGCTTCATTTTTAGTGACTCATATTCAGTTTCTTGTCTTTTAGTAAAACACGCCAGTTATCGGGTGGACCACGATTATTAAATAATAAAATGGTATGCAGCCTTCCCTTTTTACAAACAGAACATTGGCGGTGCAAAACGGGCCTGTCTGTTTTAACTGGTTCTATTTTTACGGTAGCCAGTTCAGCTTGTAGTTTTGGCAATTTCGTCTTTTTCCAACTGCTACTTAAAATACCATAATGCCGGATGCGGGTAAAACCTTTTGGTAAAATATGCAGAGCAAAACGCCTGATAAACTCCGCGCTCGATACCGTTAAATTGATTTTCTTACCACCGCGACGATAATCCTTGGCTGTAAAAGTGACCTGCTTATTTTTACTATCAATAGTTGCAATCCTGTGGTTGCTAATGGCTATTTTGTGGGTAGAGAGAGAGGCTGAGCTTATCTTTGTAGATTGAATTAGAAGTGGACTTGCGAATAAATCCCCTCTTAAACCTATTGCAAATTTCCCAGACCATCATAATATATCCATTTCGAGCTATTCATAAATATTACAGAGTGGAAAATAACGTTGCACCTCAACTAAATACTCAACTTGCTAATAGACCAAAGCTAAATAGTGTGTTAACGCCCCCAATTGGTTTGCCGTTATATGGGTAAATCGCTTAAAATTGAGGGCAGGGGTATAGGGGGTGAAAAAGCCTCGTTCTACTCTGTCTCATCCATGGTATGGTACACATGCTGCACATCATCATCTTCTTCTAGCTTTTCTAAAAGTTTTTCAACATCTGCGACTTGTTCTTCACTAAGGGTTTTGGTAACTTGCGGAATACGTTCAAAACCAGATGATAAGATTTCGATACCCCGTTTCTCTAGCTCTGCTTGAATGGCACCAAAACTCTCAAAAGGCGCATATATTAAAATGCCATCATCATCTGCAAAAACCTCTTCAGCACCAAAGTCGATAAACTCCAATTCCAATTCTTCGGGATCTAAGCCTTCTGCATTGAGTCTGAAATTGCAAGTATGATCGAACATAAATACTACGGAGCCAGAAGTTCCTAAACTTCCATCACATTTATTAAAATAGCTACGTACATTAGCCACAGTTCTGGTATTATTATCGGTAGCCGTTTCTACTAAAACAGCGATACCATGTGGTGCGTAACCTTCAAAAACGACTTCTTTATAATCGCCTTGGCTTTTATCACTGGCTTTTTTTATGGCTCGTTCTACGTTTTCCTTAGGCATATTTACAGCCTTGGCATTTTGTATAACAGCCCTTAAGCGTGAGTTGCTAGCTGGGTCTGGACCACCTTCTTTTATCGCCATAACAATATCCTTACCAATACGTGTAAAGGCTTTGCTCATGGCAGACCAACGCTTCATTTTACGTGCTTTTCTAAATTCGAAAGCTCTTCCCATAGTTACATTATTTAATTATATTTCTTTGGAGACATTTACATGTCGAAATGTATTAGAATTTACTATATTATTCTTAATCGTTTTTATCACACAAATTTAAAAAAAAACAAGCATCCAAGGTGCCTGTTTTTAATTAATATAAAAATTTAAAGCCGCTAGCTATTCTTCTGGCTCTACTATAAACTCTATAGCCTCTGCTAGCTTGAAATCTTTGTCACTTACCCCATTAACATCATGTGAGGAAAGTGAAATGCTAAGAATGTTATAAGTATTGGACCAATCTGGATGATGGTTTAAAGCTTCACATTCAAAAGCAATTCGACTCATGGCACTAAAGCAATCTTTAAAATTTTCAAACTCAAATTCTGCGTGTATCGCATCATCGTAAAACTCCCAATCTGGAAATCTTAAAAGTCTTTTCTCTATGTCTTCATTTGATAATTTGCTCATAATCAGTATTTATTTAAAAAATTAATGTGTTTTACAATTTAATGATTTACAATCTTAAAATCAATTAAATTTTTAGTTCTAATACAATTTCTTTGCTTTCCAATTGCAAATGCCTTGGTAACAGGTTGTCTTTTGGTAAAACAGCCAAATACCGCTCTTCATTGGTGGTATATACATTTTTATAAACCGGATTTTGCTGCCCTAAAGCGTCTATAAGTTCTTTTATAAAATCGTCGTGATGCACTAAGTCTTTACTTCCTAAATGAAAAATGCCCGATTTATTTCTATTAATTATATAATGGATTTGTTGTGTTACTTTAGAATCTGTGGTAACATTTATTATTAAATTAGGAAATACCTCAATGGGTTCATTATATTTTAAGTTTTGTATGATATCCTGAGTTCTTGGCGAATGCTTTCCAAAAACCATGGGTAACCTTAAGATAGCCACTTTGCTTTTCGGCAAACGTAGTAGCATGTTTTCTATTTTAATTTTGAAATGTCCGTAAACACTATGGGTTAAAGTTTTATCGAATTCGTAACTTGGAAATTTACTATACGCATCAAATACATTGGCAGAAGACAAAAAGATAAGTTTACATTGATGGGCCGATAGATACTCTGTTAAGTGCTTGTGAACCAAAACCTGCTTGGAGAAGTCGCCTCGTAAAGCTGAAATAATTATATCGGGTTTTACAATATCTAAAATTTCAAACACATCGTCTTCATCAATATTATAGTGAAAAAAATGCTTGTTTTTACTATAAACTTTGGTTGCTGTAGCGTAGGTTCCAAAAGTATTAAAATAGGAACAGAGTTCTTTGTAAATACTATTGCCCAAAAACCCACTAGCTCCTAAAATTAAAACCCGGTGTTTACGTTCTTTTTGGTTTTTATTAGCTTTCATATGGATAGCACCAAAAGTTTATTGACGTTTATAAAATGGTGTTTTTACAACAGTTGCAGGAATGGTGTTTTTACGTATTTGGATATGGATTTGGTTGCCAATTCCTGCGAACGGTGTTGGTACATAGCCTAAGCCAATACCTTTGCCCAATGATGGCGCCATAGTACCCGACGTTACAGCACCAATTATAATGCCGTTATCATCTACAATATTATAACCTTGCCTGGGGATGCCTCGTCCTTCAAGTTCGAAAGCAACTAGTTTACGGTTAGAACCGTGTTCTTTTTCTTTTTTTAAAGCTTCGGAATTTGTAAATTCTTTTGTGAATTTGGTAATCCAACCTAAGCCAGCTTCCATAGGCGATGTCGTGTCATCGATGTCGTTACCATACAGACAGTAACCCATTTCTAAACGCAAGGTATCTCGTGCAGCCAAGCCAATAGGTTTAATAGCGTAAGCAGCACCAGCTTCAAATACGTTGTCCCAAATTTGTTTCACATCGTCATTCTTACAATAAATTTCAAAACCGCCACTTCCTGTATAGCCTGTTGCCGAAATGATAACATGCTCAATGCCTGCAAAATCGCCTATTATAAAATTATAAAATTTGATGGCTGATAAATCATGACGGGTTAAAGATTGCATCGCCTCGATAGCTTTTGGCCCTTGAATGGCTAATAAGGCGTAATGGTCACTTAAATTCCGCATGGTAGCGCCCACATCATTTTTAGAAGTTATCCAATTCCAGTCTTTTTCAATATTGCTTGCATTTACAACTAAAAGATAACTGGTTTCTTTAATTTTATATATAATTAAATCGTCTACAATACCGCCAGTATCATTGGGTAAATAGCTGTATTGTGCCTTTCCAACGGTTAATTTAGAAGCGTCGTTACTGCTTATTTTTTGGATGAGTTCAAGCGCATGATCCCCCTCTATTAAAAACTCGCCCATATGCGATACATCAAATACGCCAATGCCGTGGCGTACAGTTTCGTGCTCTATAGTGACACCTTCATACTGTACGGGCATATTATATCCGGCAAAGGGGACTAGTTTAGCGCCAAGTGCTTTGTGGGTTTCTGTTAAAGCTGTGTCTTTCATCAATAAATTTTTTTATATTCCCGCGACGCTGAGAATTTTATTATTTTTTAACGATATATTTTATCGAAAACAAATGTATCGAAAATTTATGGATGTCGCTTTTTTGAACGGGAGTCATAATAAAATATTTTGGTAAAAAGGAGGGGTACCCTATAGTTACAAGTGATACAGGTACAAAAGTGGCGCTTTGTTTTTTATATTAACCGACTTGGCCAATAATAATTTTAGTTAAAAAACAAACCCTATGAAATTGGTATCCATAGGGTTTGATGATTAAAACAATTTATATACGTTTTATTTCGGATTTAATAAAAAATGTATTGAAATCACTGGTGGGCGATAACAATTCCGATAATTATAAATCTATTTTTTTATGGGGCCAATAGGCCATAATACTTTGCCGTAAGACTCATTAATAACTTGGGCTAAAGCTGCATATATTGCAGAAAAACCACACAGAATCCCTTCATAGCCTGCAATTTCTTTTATTAGTGCGCTATTTGTAATATCACCAAGGGCTAATAAAAAGAACAGCAATGTTAAGGTTGCGAAAACCACTTGTAATGCGCGACTTATTTTTAAGGTTGCTATAAAAAGACCTCCAGTGAAAATCCCCCACATAATTAAGTATATACCCATTGATAAGTTATCTGCAGCGGCAGCTAATCCCATTTTAGGCATTATAAGTAAAGCCACTAAAGAAAGCCAGAAAAAACCATAGGAGGTAAAAGCTGTAGTAGCAAAAGTATTGCCTTTTTTCCACTCCATAATTCCAGCAATAACTTGAGCCAGTCCGCCATAAAAAATCCCCATAGCCAATATCATGGCATTAAGTTCGAAAATACCGGCATTGTGAAAATTTAAAAGTACTGTGGTCATGCCAAAACCCATTAAGCCAAGAGGTGCAGGGTTTGATGTGTGGTCTTCTAGTTTTACCACTTGAGTTGTGTTGTCCATTTGTGTGAATGCTTTTTGTATGAGTAGTATTTGTGATTTAGGCTATATATTTAAATGTAGAGTGTAACTGAAGTTTAGGATTCTAGTAGTTCAAAATAATGGATTAGAGCTAGTTAAAACTCATAAGTTGTTACTTAAATTTAACGAAGCAAATGTATATAAAATTTGAATATGTACGACTTTTAAGAAGAGGATTTAATCAAAATTATTATCCACATAAAGGCCATTGAAAAAGGGAGAGGCGCCGATTTTTGAATACGATTTTTGAATATATTAGTTTAAAAATCTATTACTTGAATGGTAATAAAAAAGGAGTGGAACCGTACAGTACCACTCCTTTTTATTTTACTTCGCGTTTTGCTTTTTAAAGCATTCATGCTATCTTAATAAGTAAGCTTTTAAATCGTTATAAGTCTGAATATTTTCTGCAACTTTGTCTTTCCCCATAACAGATTGGATTTGTTCTGGTAAAGGTTGTTCTTCTTTTATAACGTCTTCAACAATATCTAAAAACTTAGTTGGATGTGCGGTTTCTAAGAATACGCAATGTGTTTTTGGATGTTCTTTTAAGTAAGCCTTACATCCTAAATACCCAACGGCACCATGTGGGTCTGCTACATAATTAAAGCTCTTGTACATATCTAGCATGGCAGCTCTTGTTTCTGCATCAGAAAAACTATAAGAAGATAAGTTTTCTTTTAAGGCTTTAAAATTGTTTTTATAAATTTCCTGAATACGGATAAAATTACTTGGTGCCCCCACATCCATAGCGTTACTAATAGTCTGTACGGATGGTTTTGGTTCGTATAATTGTGAGATTAAATACCGTGTTACCACATTATTGGCATTATTTGAAGCTATAAAATGTTGGATAGGCAAACCTAATTGTTGTGCCATCATGCCTGCACAAATATTACCGAAGTTTCCGCTAGGTACTGAAAATACAAGTCTATCATGCTTTTTATGCAATTGCTTATAAGCAAACATAAAGTAGAACAATTGTGGCAACCAGCGTGCTACATTAATGGAATTTGCCGAAGTAAGTTGCATTCTACTGATTAAATCTTCATCTAAAAAAGCAGTTTTAACCATGGCTTGGCAATCATCAAATGTCCCATCCACTTCTAAAGCACTAATGTTTTGCCCCAGTGTAGTTAACTGTTTTTCTTGAATGTCGCTCACTTTTCCGCTTGGATAAAGGATAACGACCTTAACACCTTTAACACCTAAAAAACCATTGGCAACAGCACCACCTGTATCACCAGAAGTGGCGACCAAAACAGTTACTTCTCTATCATTGCTTTTGTTAAAATAGCCTAAACAACGTGCCATAAAGCGAGCACCAACATCTTTAAAAGCCATGGTAGGCCCATGGAACAATTCTAAAGTAGAAATGTTTTCATTGAGCTGTACCACAGGGAAATCAAAGGACAAGGTTTCTTCAACAATGGTCTTTAAAACATCTTCTGGGATTTCAGGAGATACAAATTGTTTAATCGCCTCAAAAGCAATCTCAGTATGCGAAAGCTTGTCAATATTTTCAAAAAATTCCTTGGATAAGGGTGTAATTTGTTCTGGAAAGTATAGCCCCTTATCTGGTGCCAATCCTTTTATTACAGCATCTTTAAATGTTGTATGGGGCGCTTTGTGATTTAGTGAATAGTAGTTCATTGTTTTGTAGTCTTGAGTAAGTCAAAAACTTGTTTGTTTAAAAATTTATTTTATAGTATTTTAACACCCTCCACATTAATCTTCGATACATGCATATCAAAAAGGATATTTGTTCTAGAATACACTTTTTCAATAGCTTCTTTTACGCTGTTAGCAGCCTCTAGTCCTTTGCTTAATGAAAAAATTGAAGGTCCCGAGCCTGAAATTCCCGTGCCTAAAGCCCCTGCTTTTAGTGCCGCTTTTTTTACTTCGTTGTAATGCGGAATCAATGTGCTTCTGTAAGGTTCAACAATTACATCGTGTAATGAATTTTGGATAAGATTATAATCGCTTGTATGCAGTGCATGTACCAAACTACCTAAATTAGCCCATTGGGCAATGGCGTCTTGAAGCGGAACTTCTTTTGGAAGAATGGCTCGAGCTTCAGAGGTTTTTATTTCTATTTGTGGGTGGATTATAGTTACATACAGCTCGTTTGGCGATGGAATTTCAAGTATTTCTAAAGGCGTTAAACTTTTCACCAAAGTAAAGCCACCAAAAAGAGCAGGTGCCAAATTATCGGCATGCTCGCACTTACTGGCCAGGGCTTCGCCTTTTATAGCAAATGCGGTAAGCTGTGTTTTGTTAAATGGTTTCCCTAAGAGTTCATTCATCCCAAAAACACTACCCACAGCACTTGCAGCACTGCTCCCAATACCGCTACCGGGCTTTATGTTTTTATAGATTTCAATTTCGAATCCAAAATCGACATCAATGGCCTCGTACATGGCTAATGCTGAAACACCTGCTACATTGAGTTCTGGCTCATAAGGCAAATCAAAGCCTTCAATTTTAGTAATATGGATGCCTTTTTTATCCGTTTTTCGAATAACCATTTCGTCGCCCACACTATCCAAACAAAAGCCTAAGACGTCAAACCCACATGAAACATTGGCTACGGTTGCAGGAGAAAATATTTTTATTTCATTCATATGTTATAGACATAAAGAAAAACAGAGAAAAGAAAATAACCGGTATAAAGCGGTTTTCACTTTCTCTGTTCAGTCATCTTTTTAATCATTTCCAATTCTAATAATATCTGCAAACAAACCTGATGCTGTAACATCTGCACCAGCACCAGCACCCTTTATGATCATGGGTTGTTCTGGGTAACGTTGTGTATAGAACATCACGATGTTATCTTTTCCTTCTAAATTATAAAAGGGGTGACCTTCTGGTATTTCTTGCAAGCCTACACTGGCCTTGTCGCCATTAAATTGGGCTACATACTTTAATTGGCAATTTTTCGCTTTCGCGGAAGCGTATAAGTTTTGGTAGTGGCTTTCATCTTCAATAAGCGTTTTGTAAAAATCGTCTACAGAATCACTTTTTAACCCAGAATCTGAAAGGAAAGGCGTGTTTTCTATATCTTCAAGATTCATTTCAACACCACTTTCTCTAGCTAAAATTAAAATTTTTCGAGCCACATCCACACCACTCAAATCGATTCTGGGATCTGGTTCTGTGTAGCCTTCAGCAGCAGCATCTTTTACAACATCATAAAACTTGGTTTTATCTGAGAAGTTATTGAACACAAAATTCAAACTTCCAGAAAGCACGGCTTGTATGGATTTTATTTTATCTCCAGAAGCCATTAAGTTATTTAAGGTGTCTATAATGGGCAAGCCCGCGCCTACATTGGTTTCAAAAAGAAATGGTGCATTGTATTTAAGGGATAGTTGTTTTAAAAGTTTATAGTTTTCAAAATCGCTAGAACAGGCAATTTTATTACAGGCTACCACACCAATACTGCTTCTTAAATAATCGGCATATAGATTAGAAACATCGTAATTTGCTGTAACGTCTACAAATATACTATTGCGTAGATTTAAGGATTTGGTTTTTTCATAAAACCCTTTTAAAGAGGCTTTTTCTCCTGCTTCTAAAGTCTCTTTCCAATGGTTTAAATCAAGACCATCATCATTAAAAACCATGGTTCTGGAATTGGATAATCCAGCAATACGCATGTTTATTTTAAGATTTTCTTTTAAATATTTACGTTGCTTTTTTATTTGTTCTACTAATTTCTCTCCAACATTCCCAACTCCAGTAATAAATACATTAAGTTGTTTTGTTTTAGTTTCAAAAAACTGTTCGTGTAAGGTGTTTAAAGCCTTTTTAACATCACTTTGTGCGATCACTGCAGAAATATTTTTTTCGGACGCGCCTTGTGCTATAGCGCGAATATTAATATTATTTTTACCTAAGGTGCTAAACATTTTTCCACTAATTCCTTGATGATTTTTCATTTTATCGCCAACTAAGGCAATAATTGATAAGTCTTTTTCTAAAATAATGGGGTCTATTTTGCGAAGCGCTATTTCATTTTCAAAAGTAGCATCGATGGCCAATTTGGCTGCTTCAGCATCTTTCTCTTCAATGCCTAAACAAATAGAATGCTCTGAAGAGGCTTGCGTAATTAAAATCACATTGATTTTGTCTAGAGACAAGGTTTCGAACAACCGTCTCGAAAACCCAGGGATGCCAATCATGCCGCTACCTTGAAGTGTTAACAACGCGATATTATTAATGTTGCTAATTCCTTTTACAGGACCATTCCCATTAGTATCATCATTGGAGATTATAGTGCCTGCAACTTCAGGCTCTAAAGTGTTTTTAATATGAATGGGAATATTTAAATTTAAGACAGGCTGCACAGTGGGTGGATAAAGTACTTTTGCACCAAAATGCGAAAGTTCCATAGCCTCTTGATAAGATATTTTTTTAATAGGATATGCTTGTTTAACAAGTTTAGGATTTGTGGTATACATACCGCTTACATCGGTCCATATTTCTAGTTGCTCTACGTTAAGTGCAGCAGAAACCATAGCTGCTGTAAAATCCGATCCGCCACGTCCTAGAGTGGTTTGTTCTCCCGATTTCGATTTTGAAATAAACCCTGGAAGAATAGTAATCTGTTGTTTTGCAGCGTTAAAATAGGTTTGTATATTCGAATACGTTAATGGATAGTCTACTTCCGCCTTTGTAAAATTGGAATTGGTTACCACTAAATCTTGTGAGTTTTTATAAGCCGCTGGTGCGTTACGACTCTTTAAAGTTTCCGCTAAGATAAACGAAGACAATAACTCACCAAAAGTCAATAATTTATCTGATGTTTTAGGAGAAAGCTCATTAATCAAATAAATACCATCTAAGAGACTTTTAAGCTCGACCAACTTTTCATCTACATAACGCATAATAGAATCGTTGTTATTAGGAACTAAGTCTTTAACAATAGAAAAATGAATATCTTTTATGATATCAAAAGTATTATTAAAGCTTGTGTCTTTATTTTTAGCCAATTCACCAGCCAATAATAATTTATCTGTAATGCCGCCAACAGCTGAAACTACGCAAATTACGGGATCCGTTTTTGCATAATCATTTAATATGTTGATGACTTTATTTATGTTTTTTGAAGAACCTACGGAGGTCCCCCCAAATTTTAAAACCTTCATTTTTAATGAATTAATGTTTGAATAAATGATTTTGAAAACGTACAACCCTTAAGGTTGCAAAGATAGTCCGAAGAAATATATAAACCTAGAAACCCCAAGGGGTAATGGTAAAGATGGTTACTCCAAAAGCCACGATAGTCGCTTTGAAAAAAGAAAGAATAACAAGGTTTATATTTAAGTTTAAAAGATTCATTTTTCGAAATAAACACTCCAAAAGTATTACTTTTAGCCTAATAAAAAAACAAAAATCGGCTTTTTGCGTAATTCTTAAACAGAAGTGCTTTATTTTTAAAAGATTGAATGGTTTTTTTAATAGAATTGTAGAATTAATAAAAAAACGAACCAGTGAAAATATTCTCAAAAGACCAAATATACGAAGGTGATAAGCTCACGGCCGAACGTCAAAACATTACATCTGCCGATTTGATGGAGCGGGCCGGGATACAGCTATTTAATTGGATGCATTTACGATTACAAGGTGCCCAAGTACCCATTCATGTGTTTTGTGGTATAGGGAACAATGGTGGAGATGGCTTAGTCCTTGCCCGCCATTTAATTACCCATGGTTATCATGTAAAGACTTATGTTGTTAATTGTAGCGATAAGCGTTCTAAAGATTTTTTAGTGAATTATGATCGTATTAAAAACGTATCAAAAAAATGGCCTATATTATTAAAATGTGAAAGTGATTTTCCGGAAATAGCACCCCAAGACATCATTGTAGATGCTATTTTTGGTATTGGTCTTAATCGGCCCATTGATCCTTGGGTAAAAGCATTATTTATGCATTTTAAAAGTACAGGAGCTTTTACAATGGCTATAGATATTTCCTCGGGTTTAAGCACAGAACGTGTACCAGTAGATTCAGAAAGCGTGGTTTGGGCAGGATACACCTTGAGTTTTGCCTCCCCTAAACTGGTGTTTTTTTTACCTGAAACCTCTAAATACACGGTGCATTGGGAGGTTTTAGATATTGGTTTGGATGTTGGCTTTTTACGAGGTGTGCCTACAGAAAATGAACTTATAGGAAAACATGAAGTCTTGCCGATTTATAAACCCAGAACCAAATTTTCACATAAAGGAAGCTTTGGTCATGCCCTTATTGTTGGCGGAAGTTATGGGAAAATAGGAGCCGTAACTTTAGCGAGTAGAGCAGCACTTTCTGTAGGAGCTGGTCTGGTAACAGTATTTGTACCAAAATGCGGATACGTCCCGTTGCAAGCGGCGTTTCCTGAAGCCATGGTGATTACAGATATGGAGGAGGATTTTATCTCTAAAATTGAATTTGATATTACGCCATCGGTTATCGGTCTGGGTATAGGGATGGGTACGAATTCTAAAACCATAGCGGCGTTTGCTGTCTTTTTAAAACAAAACAAAACACCGTTGGTTGTTGATGCCGATGGGATTAACATCTTGTCTAAAAAGAAACGTCTATTAAAATTATTGCCTAGTGCATCGATTTTAACGCCACATCCAAAAGAACTGGAGCGTTTGATAGGAAAATGGAAAGACGATTTTGATAAACTGGAAAAGGTAAAGGTGTTTTCTAAAAAATATGATGTTATTGTGGTTATAAAAGGCGCCAATACGATGACTGTTTATAAAGATAAAACGTATATCAATACCACAGGGAACCCTGGATTGGCAACGGCAGGCAGTGGCGATGTGCTTACCGGAATTATTACGGGTTTGATATCTCAAGGATATGAAGCTTTGCCTGCTACTATTTTTGGTGTTTATTTACATGGAAAATCGGCCGATATTGCTGTTGAAGATTTTGGTTACCAGAGTTTAATAGCAAGTCATGTGATTGATTATTTAGGGAGCGCTTATATGAATTTATTTGAACCTCAAAAAGAAACTGAAGGTGATGAACAGGAGGGAGCCCGCAATAAAAAACAACCCTAATAAAGGCTGTTTGTATGCCATCCTAAAATAGTATGTGTTAATGATAAAGTTGTTTCTTAAATTTTCAAAATAATTCCATAACCTATTGGTGTGTAGTTTTTTTTATAAAAAAATATTTCATTTTAAACCATATTAATTACTTGTTGAAGTATAAATTATACTTAGATACGAATTGTTATAGTACATTGCAATGTACAGGGGGCTTTACTATGTAAAAAATCAATTATAATTTTTCTAGAGTATAACAAATCAATTTTTCCATTGCGGCTTCTGGGTCTTTACTAAACGTTGCGAGTGCTCGATTTGCAATTATGGCACTTAATGAGATGGCATGGTGCCCAAGTAATTTAGATAGGCCATAAATAGCGGCTGTTTCCATTTCTAAATTGGTTACTTGTAAGCCTTCGTATTCAAAAGAAGCCATTTTATCGTTTAAGCCGTCATCTTGAAGCTGCAATCTTAAAAACCGCCCTTGTGGCCCATAAAAACCGTTTGCAGTACCGGTCATGCCTTTAAAGGTTCTGTCGCTTTCAAACTGTTTTTCTAAACGCTTACTGCTGTTAACTACCACGGGGTTTGCTTTTTCTGAGTGCCATTTTGTATGGGCAACAAAAGCCTTTTCAATGTCTAGATTAGATATTTTATTCGAAATATAAGAATGGAAGAGTCCGCTAAACTCTATCGCATGGGTATTGAGAAGAAAAGCATCAACAGGAATCTTTTTTTGTAAGGTTCCAGATGTCCCAATTCTTATAATATTTAAAGCGGTGTGGTCTTGCTTTATGGTTTTTGTTTTTAGGTCGATATTTACCAATGCATCCAGTTCATTTAAAACAATATCAATATTATCACAGCCAATTCCTGTAGAAATAACCGAGAGTCTTTTCCCTTTATAGCGTCCCGTTTGGGTTTTAAACTCTCTTTTTTGAGTTTCAAATTCTATTACATCGAAATGCTTCGTAATAAGGGGGACGCGATCTGGATCTCCAACAAAAATGATGGTATGTGCAATATGGTCTGGTTTTAAATTAAGGTGGTAAATACTACCATCGGGATTTAAAATTAACTCAGAGTCTTTTATGGGCATTTTACAATCGTTTTATTTTAGGGTTTCTACCAATTTATTTAATCGCTTACTAAATTTGAAGTCGTATTTTTTTACGCCACCAAAAACCATATCACCATGGAGCTGAGATGAAAAATCATGTTGCCCCAATAATGCTTCATGCCCCATTCTATTTAGCTTTATACCTTCTGCGTTTTCAGAAAAGAAGAGACTGAGTTTTTCAATCATGCGAATAAACTGCATCTCTCTAAAACCATAATAGCCTTGAAAATTTAAAGCATATCCCAATAATTGATTTCTAGTTTTTATAGACTGTTGGTTTATAATTTCAAGAATATTGGCTTCTAAAACACTTAAACCCGTTTTAGAATTTGGAAACCGTTCTAAATGGGCTTTTAAGCAATTGCTCATGTATTTAAAAGAAGAATCCTTAACAATATAAGGTTTGAATAAATTGTGGTCTTTACCGCAGTAAGTTTGCCATAGCGTTACGCACAATTGAATATCTTCAGGCGTAAGCCTTGTTTTGCTCTCATAATGATTTAAAAGCTGTCCAGACGACAGTTCTGATAGTTCTTTTAAGTTCTTCTCACCTTTAACCCTGCCGCTGCATACATGATAAATGGGGAGTTTTATTTTCTTTTGCTGAATTAAACTAATAACTCCAAGCATATTGACATGGCAAAATAAATCATAATCAAACCAAAGCACAATTTCTGAATAATTTTCAGGATGGTTAAGTTTATCAATCTCTTCATTGAATTCTCGAATATCAAAATCAATATCATAAAATGTTCTTAAGAATTTAGAGCGCATGTCTAAAAAATCATCAGAACCTACCGTACTGATCACTGGGCCTTCACACAGTATCTCTTGCCAGATTAAGATGTCACCTGTAATCCCTAATGCTTTAATTAGCTTGGTTAAGGTGCTATCATTTGTAATATGCAATGCTTTTTTATTCATAAATCAACCTCCTACACGTTTAACAGAGAACCCTTTGTTTTTTAGGATTTCCATAATTTTATCGCGATAATCGCCCTGAATAATAATGCGGTCATCTTTAAAACTCCCACCAACACTTAGGGTTGTTTTAATATCTTTAGCCAATATTTTAAAATCTTCGGTTGCTCCAGTGTAACCTTCTAAAACAGTAATGGGTTTGCCTTTACGCTTTTCATACTTGCATAAAATGGGCTCGTCTTGAATCCATATATTAGAACCTTCTTCTCTGTCGTTTATGTCCTCTTCGAGATGTTCGGGAAAAAGGTTTTTTAGCTGATCTTTTAAATCCATGGTTTTTGTTTAGTAAGTCTCAGTAATTATTTTTTAAATCTATTTAAGGAAACTGTAAAGGAAGCTGCTGTTAATTTTTTAATCCCAATTCAATCAAGCGCTCGTTTAAAAAGGCGCCAGCAGTAATGTTTTCATATTGTTTTGGATGGGCCTCGTCGATACAGCCTTCCAAAACATCCAATTTCATATCACTTACAGGATGCATAAAAAAAGGAACAGAATACCTAGATGTTCCCCAAAGGTCTTTTGGCGGATTTACAACACGATGAATGGTCGATTTTAATTTATTATTGGTATGTCGTGATAGCATATCGCCTACGTTAATCATGAGCTCATCGGGTGCTGCAATAGCATCTACCCATTCCCCTTTATTGTTTTTAACCTGCAAGCCTTTTCCTTGTGCACCAATCAATAGTGTAATTAAATTTATATCGCCATGTGCTGCAGCACGCACGGCTTCTTTAGGCTCATTAACGATGGGAGGGTAGTGTATCGGTCTTAAAATAGAATTGCCATTAAGGATGTAATCATCAAAATACGTATCCTTTAAGTTTAAGTGAATGGCTAAGGCACGAAGCACGTATTTTGCAGTTTTTTCTAACATTTTGAACACCTCTTTTCCAACGGCATTAAATTCGGGAAGCTCCTTAACGATTACGTTTTTTGGATATTCGGCCTCTAATTTGGCATCGCCTTCTACATATTGCCCAAAGTGCCAAAACTCCTTTAAATCGCCCTCTTTTTTGCCTTTGGCACTTTCTTTTCCAAAGGAAACGTAGCCACGTTGGCCACCAATTCCAGGTATTTCATAGCGTTGTTTGATTTCTGTAGGCAAATCGAAAAAGTTCTTGATTTCCGAATACAACTTTTCCACTAGCGCATCGTCTAAAAAATGCCCTTTTAAAGCTACAAAGCCAATATCTTGATAAGCCTTGCCTAGGCGATCCACAAAGTCTTGTTTTTTTATGGGATCATCAGATAAAAAATCGTTTAAATCGACACTGGGTACTGGTTTCATTTTAAATATAAATAAAAGGTGTCTTACAAATGTACAAATATTGTAATAGGATGGCATGCCAATTAAGATAACTTTTAGCCTTAGAGGGTATTATACTTACTTTAATTTCTAGTATTAATTTTTAATTTTTGAGTGCCTCATTTCTCTTAGCGATTGGCCTTATGGCGTATCGTAATATTTCCTTATTGGTAACAAAAATCAGGATAATTAATTGGCGAGATTAAGCTGTTTTTATATTCATTTTAAATAAAACCTTATATTTAGAAACTCTAAAATAGAGAAAAGGCCTAACATTTGTTAGTAATAGATTTTATTGGGGAATCCTACATGGTGAAAACATACTCTATTACATTGTAAATAAGGGGATAAAGTCTATTTATTTGAGTTTTTTAGGTTTTTTAAAAAGATATTAAAAAGTTTATGGCCACTTTAATTAATGATAAGAGGCAGATTTAAAATATAAACAAAGCATTTGAAAGTTGTAATATTCATTTTAGCAATGCTCGCCATAAGCTGTAAAGACAGGGTGGAAGAGGAGTCGTATGTAAAGAAATATACCTGGCACCCTTTAAAAGTTACGGCTTCGGCGTATAATTCAACCAGTCGTCAAACCAACGGCAACCCAAACATCACCGCTTTTGGCGATAGCTTGAAACCAGGTATGAAATATATAGCGGTTTCCCGAGACCTTATCAGGAAGGGGCTTAAACACAATGTACCGGTAAAAATCCATGGTTTGGATGGGATTTATTTTGTTAAAGATAAAATGCATGCGCGCTGGAGCAACCGTATCGATATTTATATGGGCATAGACGTTAAGGCGGCAAGAAAATGGGGTAGAAGGAAAGTTAACATTCATTATGGGAGTATTAAAGAGCCCGATACCCTTGATGTTTCACGAAAAAAACAATAGACAATGGCTGTTCTGTGTAATGTGCTTGGTGGGCCTCACATAATTTATTGGAATGGTTATTGTGTTAAAGATCTCTGAAAAACAATAGTACTTTGCGTACCATTTAAGATAAAGAAATACCTTTGAAATTCTATAACCATTAAACTGATGAAACTTTTTAGTCTCCTTTTTCTCTTTTTTATGTTTGCCGTTTCTGCTCAAGCACAAATTGATAGTGATAGTAGGAAAAAATCTTTTACAATGCCTGTAATTGAGGATCCGGTAGAAACGCCTAGAACCATATCCGAAAAACCAAAAGCGCTTGAAGACTACAGTGGGTTTTCTGTGCCCAAGACTACTAGAGATTTAAGTTTGCCTGAAAAGGAGTTCAGCATGTTTCCGCAAGAACAATTTGGAAACCCTGG
This sequence comes from Mariniflexile ostreae, assembly GCF_042427585.1. Taxonomy (NCBI): domain Bacteria; kingdom Pseudomonadati; phylum Bacteroidota; class Flavobacteriia; order Flavobacteriales; family Flavobacteriaceae; genus Mariniflexile; species Mariniflexile ostreae. The sequence goes on from NZ_JBHMFC010000086.1 coordinate 16,649, forward strand.
AGAGCTTTATACAAAACAACTTGATAAAAACATATCAGATTTAAAATTGTCGCCCAAGGAAGTAGAGCAAAGAAATGGAAGTACGACAGATCAATATTTTGGTGATTTTAAAAGTAAAGCGAAATTTATAAATGTGGTGTACCGAGACCACGGTTACGTGGATGGAGATATTATCCAGGTAAGGGTTAATGACGATGTGATACATCCTAGAGTGTTCTTAACCGGTAGTTTTAAAGGGTTTAAATTAGATTTAAAAAAGGGCTTTAATAAAATCGATTTTGTAGCATTAAACCAAGGGGAGTCTGGCCCCAATACAGCAGAATTTCGGGTTGTGGACGATACGGGACATGTGGTTTCCCATAATCAATGGAACCTAGCCACTGGTGTAAAAGCTACTATTATTATAGTTAAGGAATGATCCTTTTTATTTAATCAAAAGCCCCATATGAGATATGTGTCTATGTGTATAAATAGATAACACTAGAATAGCAGACTCCCATTATTTTAAAACTACTTTCAACAAATTAAAAAAACAATCACCCCACAGGTTTCAACAAGAAGATTGGTCGTTTTATGAAACTATTTCGTCTATCCGTTTCAACTCTTCAGCTGTAAAGTTTAAATGCTCTAATGCTTTTACGTTTTCTTTTAATTGGTTTGAAGAGCTTGCACCAATAAGAACAGAAGCAACTTGCGGTTGTCTTAAAATCCATGCCAATGCCATTTGTGATAATTTTTGTCCGCGTGCTTCTGCCAAAGCATTTAAACGTTGCACTTTTTCCATCATACTGTTTACGGTATCGGGATCTAAATAAGTTAAATCTTTTGCAGCTCTTGAGTTTTTAGGAATTCCTTTTAAATATTTATCGGTAAGCATACCTTGGGCCAAAGGAGAGAAGGCAATACAGCCCACTCCGTTTTGTTCTAAAGTATGGAGTAAATCTTTTTCAACCCAACGGTCGAACATGGAATATCGTGCTTGGTGTAAGATGAACGGCACATTCAAACGCTTTAAGATTTCCGAAGCTTTTTGGGCGTCTTCAGCTTGGTAATTGGAAATCCCCACATAGAGCGCTTTCCCTTGTCGGACTATATCGGCAAGTGCTCCCATAGTTTCTTCCAAGGGGGTATCTGGATCGGGGCGATGATGGTAAAAAATATCCACATAATCAAGGTCCATACGTTTTAGACTTTGATCTATACTGGCCATTAAATACTTTCTAGAGCCTAAATTCCCATACGGCCCGGGCCACATATCGTAACCCGCTTTAGACGCAATAAAAAGTTCATCTCTGTAGGGTTTGAAATCTGCTTTATAAAGCTGGCCGAAATTTTCTTCAGCAGAACCATAAGGAGGGCCGTAATTATTGGCCAGATCAAAATGGGTGATACCCAGATCAAAAGCAGTTCTTAAAATCTCTCTAGCGTTTTGAGTACTATCTACAAATCCAAAATTATGCCATAATCCCAGCGATAAAGCTGGTAATAGCACACCGCTTTTGCCGCAGCGTTTATAGGTCATGGTATCATAGCGTTTTGAATCGGCTAAATATGGTTTTGTCTGGGACTTGTCATTTATCTGCATAACGTAAAGAATCTCTATTAAATGTAAAAGTATTGTTTTATGATAGAAACCTCATAAAAAAAACAAAAAAACAACAACATGGCCTAATTATTACCAGAAGCACTTTCATTATTTCTAACAATTTAAAGGAGCATAATTATGACAAATAAAAAAATTATCCCATATTTCATTCCAATCATTCGTTAAAAACCTTTTAAAGGTGTTATTTTTGCACGTCAGAAAACTGAAAAAAACCATGGCTAAAATATCAACTCTAGAATTAGAGGAAAGAAACGAGGGTAAGAATTTATATAGCTATCAAAAAGGAGCTATCGACAAAATATTTAAACTTTTTGATGAAGCTCCGGATGATTACCATTTATTGTATCAATTACCAACAGGTGGTGGGAAAACAGTTATCTTTTCTGAAATGGTTCGTCAATATGTAAAGCACCACAAGAAAAAGGTTCTGGTTATGACGCATCGTATTGAGTTGTGCAGGCAAACCTCTGGAATGCTTACGGAGTTTGGTGTGATAAATAAGGTGGTAGATAGTAAAGCCGATTTGAGCGATCAAAATGATTATAGCTGTTTTGTCGCTATGGTGGAAACACTTAATAATAGATTGAATGATAATAAGCTTGATATTTCTGATATTGGTTTGGTTATTATTGATGAAGCCCATTACAATTCCTTTACCAAACTGTTCAAGTTTTTTAGCCAGTCTTTTATTTTAGGTGTTACCGCAACCCCTTTAAGTTCTAGCATGGAGCTCCCTATGACAGATAATTATGATGAACTGATTGTGGGCGAAACGATAGAGTCTTTAATTGAAAACGGGTTTTTAGCACGTGCCGAAATGTTTAGTTATAATGTAGGGTTAACGTCTTTGGTTGTAGGGGCTAATGGCGATTATACTGTAAAGTCTTCTGAAGATTTATATACCGATAACGACATGCTTTCGAAGTTGCTGCAAGCCTATGAAGAGCGTTCCAAAAATAAAAAAACACTTATTTTTAACAACGGGATCAACACCTCATTACATGTATACGATACGTTTAAAAGAGCAGGTTATCCTGTGGCACATCTAGACAATACCAATACAAAAAAGGAGCGTGCCATGATTTTAAAATGGTTCAAGAAAACGCCTGGTGCCATTTTAACTTCGGTAAGTATTTTAACTACTGGTTTTGATGAACCTTCTGTAGAAAGTATTATTTTAAACCGGGCAACCAAATCTCTAACGCTTTATTATCAAATGATTGGCCGTGGATCACGTGTTTTAAAAGACAAAAAAACGTTTACGGTTATCGATTTAGGTAATAACTTCCATCGTTTTGGAGCTTGGGGCGAAGATCTCGATTGGCAACGCATATTCAAATCGCCAAATTATTATTTAGATTCTATTTTAAGTGATGATGATTTAGAAAGCAATTTTAGATATGAGATGCCAGAGGAATTGCGTGCAGAATTCTCAAACTCTAAAGACGTTTATTTTGATATTCAAAAAACATATGTAGATTCTATCAAGAATGGGGAGTCTTCAAAAGTCGTTTTGGAGCGTTCTATAGAACAGCATGCCAAAATATGTATAGAAAATAGTGAAGATGTTTACGATGCGTTGGCATTGGCAAAAATGCTTGGCGATGATATCGATTTTAGGATCCAAAGGTATACGAAGTGCATTAGCAAGAGTACTTATAACTTTGTAGAATGGCTTAAAGGCGAATACCGAAAGAAATTAAATGCGTATTTAAGGTCGAATTTTGAAGAGGTGTTTGAAACGATTTACGGGTATGCTCCCAAAGATTAAGCGTTTAAAATATTAATTTAGCATTTCAATCTTAAAGCTTCCTAAAATAGCTTATCTTTGTATTTACAAATAAATCATTTAAAAGTTCATACCGTAATCGATTTTCCAAAAAATCGGTATGTGTTGTTAACTTCTTAAAAAAAACTGGTATTATAAACTATGGCAAAGTCTCAAGTTACATTTAATAAAATTGAAAAAGAAAAAAAGCGTTTAAAAAAGCGAGATGAAAAACAAAAGAAAAAAGATGCTCGCAAAGCAGAAGCAAAAGATAACCCACAGGGAATCCAATTTGCCTACGTTGATTTTAACGGTAACTTAACAGATACGCCACCAGACCCAAACATGAAAGTTAAAGTGGAGGCCGAAAGTATAGAGATAGGTATTCCCAAGAAAGAAGATAGAGAGGAAGTAGAACCTGTTGCAAAAGAGGGTAAAGTTTCTTTTTTCGATCACTCTAAAGGATTTGGTTTTATTATTGATAGTATTAATCAAGAAAAGTATTTTGTACACGTAAGTGGCGTTCTTGAAGAAATCAATGAAAATGATAAGGTTACCTATGAACTGGAACGTGGACAAAAAGGCATGAATGCTGTTCGTGTTAAAAAAATATAGTACTTCTTTTTGAATGAACACACAATCTTTTTAATTCTTGGACATTAGAAAAGCAGTCCTTTTCATGCTTGTAAGTACCTTTTCACTTGCATGTATGAATGCTAGCGTAAAATATTTAACAAACATTAGTGCCTACCAAATTGTTTTTTTCAGATCGGTAGGCTCTTTGTTTTTTACATTTGGTTTTCTTTTTAAAAACAAAATTTCTATTTTAGGTAACAATAAAAAATTGCTTATCTTAAGAGGATTAGTAGGCGTTACTTCTATGACCCTCTTTTTTATGTCTACAAAATACCTTCCTATTGGAACGGCAGTTTCTCTTCGCTATTTATCGCCCATTTTTGCGGCTATTTTTGCAGTATATTTTTTAAAAGATCGCATTAAGCATGTACAATGGCTGTTTTTTTTAATGGCATTTGTAGGGGTCTTGGTTTTAAAAGGGTTGGATACGCAGGTAAACGGTTATGGATTAATTCTTATTCTTATTTCAGGAGTCTTTAATGGCTTGGTGTATGTTGTTATTAGTAAAATAGGAAAAAGCGAACACCCGGTAGTTATTGTCAATTATTTTATGGTTATCGCCACATTAGTAGGCGGTGTACTGTCTATTGGCAATTGGGTAACTCCAGAAGGATGGGAATGGGTTACGTTGTTCAGTTTAGGGATATTTGGTTATGTAGGACAGGTCTATATGACAAAGGCTTTTCAAATAGCACGAACCACCCAAGTGGCACCTTTAAGCTATTTTGAGGTTATTTTTACAGTGTTATTTGGGCTCTTTATATTCAATGAGCTTTATACACTTTGGAGTGTGTTGGGAATTGCTATAATTATTTGCGCACTGTTGTTAAACAATATTTATAAAAACAAAAGTAATCCTTAAAAAGAATGGGCAATCCGAATAGGTTTTCTATTGTAGATCCAAAGAAATCACCAATATTTTACGGTTATATTATATTGTTTGTTGGAAGTATCGGCGTGTTAGCCAGTGTTCCTGGACAAACGGTTGGTGTCTCTGTGTTTACAGACCCTGTAAAAGATGCTTTAAACCTTACACGAAACCAGTTTAGTAATGCCTATATGCTCGGAACACTTCTGAGTTCTTTTTTTGTGAGCAAGGCTGGGATTTGGTTTGATCGTTACGGGGCGCGCTATGTTGCTTTCTTTGCGACCTTATTGTTGGGTTTTTCATTGTTATTATGCTCCGTTTCAGTTACAATTAGTCAAACCGTTTCTGCACTTTTAAATACAGACAGTTGGTTGGTGCCCTTTAGTGTTATTAGCCTGTTGTTTTTTTTAATACGATTTAGTGGACAAGGTGTGCTCACGATGTCTTCTCGAAATATGATCATGCTGTGGTTTAATAAAAATCGAGGTAAAGTCAATTCTATTAGCAGTATCGGAGTATCGTTAGGCTTTTCATCATCACCTATTTTAATGAATAAATTAATAGACGATAATGGATGGGAGCTTAGTTGGCAATTGTTGGCTGTGTGCTTATTTATTTTTAGCATTTGTATTCTTCAATTATACCGTCATAAACCAGAAGATTTCGGATTAAAACCGGACGGGTTTAGTGCTAAAAAAGAGCAAGAACGTATAGATAGGGTAGAACAGCACTTTACTTTAGAAGAGGCAAAAAAAACAAGGGCCTTTTGGGTAATTGCTCTTGTTTTAGCCTTTAATAGTTTTTTTATTACGGGATTTACCTTTCATATAGTTTCAATATTTGGAAGTCAAGATTATACAAAATCACAAGCCATTGCTGTGTTCTTGCCTATTTCTGTTATTGCTATATCGGTATCCACGTTATGTAATATTTTAAGTGACTATATCAATCATAAAATTTATATCCTAATTATGATTTTGAGTGGATTTATAGCATCTGTCGGATTGTTGTTACTTTCATAACCTTGGGGTATATACCTTTTAATTTCTGGGTTGGGGCTTTTAGGTGGCTTGTTTTCTGTTGTAAATGCAGTTACGTGGCCACGGTATTATGGGCGAAAATATTTAGGATCTATAACGGGTAAAGCGATGAGTTTTTTAGTTATTGCCAGTGCTATAGCACCAAGTCTTTTTAGTTATTGTTTTACTACTTTTGGCTCTTACAGTTATATTAGCTATATAACTTTGGTTTTTTTACTAGTCTTGATTATTGCTTTTATAAAAGTGCGAAATCCTCAGTAACACCTTTCTCTAGTTTCAGTATCCTTCTCATACAAAACCGCTGGGCTCATTGCAATATATTTTTTTGTAAACGAAATCGTATTTTTTTAAAAAATTATAAGGCAATGCCAACTTAAGAAAATGGCAATAGCCTTAAAAAAGGTGTTTTTTTTCAATGATTGCGAAAGAATGATAAACAATTCGTAAAAGTTTCCGATGAAATGTGCATTTTAGTTCGTTTTAGCTATATTTGCCGACTTAAAATATCAACAAAAAAATGAAAATAGGTATACTTAAAGAAACTCAAAAAGGAGAAAGACGGGTTTCAATATCGCCGAATATAGCTAAGCAATTAATCGCCAAGGGTTTTGAAATCTTTGTTGAAGAAGATGCTGGTTTAAAATCATCATATAAGAACTCCGATTATGCTGATGTTGGTGTGCAAGTTGAAAAAAGAGGTGTTCTTTATAAAGAGGCACAGGTACTTTTAAAAATCAACCCTTTTGATGAAGATGATCTGAAACTAGTGGATAAAGGACAAATTTTAATAAGTCAATTATACCACAAATCAAATGCTGAGTTAATTCAAGCTATTGCAGCTAAAGGTGCTACAGCATTCTCGTTAGACGCTATGCCTCGAATATCTAGAGCTCAGGATATGGACGTATTGAGTTCGCAAAATAACTTAGCAGGCTACAAAGCTGTTATTTTGGGGGCATATGAAATGACTAAAATTTTCCCATTAATGATGACGGCAGCAGGTACGATTACACCTTCTAAAGTGTTGATCTATGGTGTTGGTGTTGCTGGTTTACAAGCCATTGCTACGGCAAAACGTTTAGGTGCTGTGGTAGAAGCTACAGATATCCGTACAGAAACTAAAGAACAAGCTCAGTCATTAGGAGCTAAGTTTATTTCTGTAGATAATGAAGGGGAAGCCTCTGAAGGCGGTTATGCTAAAGAAGCTTCAGATGAATACAAACGTAAGCAGAAAGAAGCTGTTGATAAATCCCTCTTTCAAGCAGATTTAGTAATTACTACAGCGAACGTTCCAGGAAGAAAAGCACCGGTTCTAATTACAGAAGAGCAAGTTTTACAAATGAAAAATGGCGCTGTTATTATCGATTTAGCAGCTGCGCAAGGTGGAAACTGTGAAGTTAGTAAAATGAACGAAACCGTTATTTTAAATGGTGTAAAAGTTATAGGGACCACTATAGCTCCTGAAAGTGTTTCGACCAATGCGAGCGAATTGTTTGCGAAAAACATTTACAACTTCCTGATGCATCTAATAAAAGATAACGCCTTTAAATGGGATCTTGAGGAAGAAATCACAAATGAGACGTTAATTGTTAAAGAAGGTGAAATTAGACAAAAATAAATAAATCATTATGAATCAATTGATAGAATTTATCCGAGATAATATCCAAATCACATATATTTTAATACTTGCAACTTTTGTGGGTATTGAAGTTATTAAAAGTATCCCTGCAGTTTTACATACGCCATTAATGTCTGGTGCTAATGCCTTGAGTGGTGTGGTAATTGTAGGAGCCATATTGGTGATGTTACATGCAGACCCTAATGATTATTTAGCCTTAGCGCTTGGTTTTTTAGCGGTGGTATTAGGAATCTTAAATGTGGTAGGTGGTTTTGCCGTAACCCACAGAATGTTACAAATGTTTAAAAAGAAAAAATAATGAGTATATTATTAAGTGTTATATATCTTATCGCCACAGTAACTTTTATTGTAGGTTTAAATAAACTTGGGCACCCAGAAACAGCTAAAAAAGGAAACTTGATTTCGGCTGCGGGTATGGGACTTGCTATTGTTGGAACTATTTTTGTCCATGAGATAGAAGTACCCACTATCATCTATATATTAATAGGTGTTGCCATACTTATAGGATCCATTATAGGATGGCTTATTGCTGTTAAAGTAGAAATGACAAAGATGCCAGAATTGGTGTCTTTATTCAATGGTTTTGGTGGCGCTAGTGCTACCTTGATTGGTTTGGTGGAATTTAGTAAAAATACTGGAGACACCATGCAAGCCACGACTATAATTTCTGGTGTTGTTATTGGAGCTATTACTTTTTCTGGAAGTTTAATTGCTTGGGGAAAACTTAACGGTTCTTTAAAGAGTGTTGTTAAAATACCGCAATACAATATAGTAAATAACTTAGTACTTATTGCTATTATCCTATTTGCTGTATATATGGTTGCCGTTGGTGCTAATCCCTTATTCATTTATGCGTTATTAGCAGCCGGATTGGTTTATGGAGTTCTTTTTGTATTGCCTATTGGTGGTGCCGATATGCCTGTTGTTATTTCTTTACTAAACTCTTTAACAGGTATTGCTGCAGCTATTACGGGTGTTTTATACGATAATATGGTTATGCTTGTTGGTGGTATCCTGGTAGGTTCTGCTGGTATTATTTTAACTGTTGCTATGTGTAAAGCGATGAATAGAACATTACTTTCTGTTATTTTTGGATCCTTTACGGCTTCTAACGCTGTTGCTGGTGCCAATAAAACATTAGGTTCTATTAAAAGCACGAATGCTAGTGATGCTGCCATTATGATGAATTATGCCACAAATGTTATTATAGTTCCTGGGTATGGCTTGGCTGTTGCGCAAGCGCAGCATGTAATCCATGAACTGGAAGAGATTTTAACTAAAAAAGGTGTTAGCGTTAAATATGCGATACATCCAGTAGCAGGACGTATGCCGGGCCATATGAATGTATTGTTGGCAGAGTCTAACGTCGATTATGGTCTTTTAGTAGAAATGGACGATATTAACCCGCAATTTAATAATGCCGATGTGGTATTAGTTGTTGGTGCAAATGACGTGGTAAACCCTGCGGCACATAACGACCCTTCAAGTCCTATTTACGGCATGCCTATTTTAGATGTGGAAAATGCAAAACATATTGTAGTCAATAAACGTAGTATGAATGCAGGTTATGCTGGCATAGAGAACGAATTGTTTTACAATTCTAAAACCTCCATGCTTTTTGGAGATGCTAAAGCTGCATTGACCCAACTGGTAACAGAATTGAAAAATATGTAGAGAAAACGTATCAAAATACCGATTTTTATTAAAACTATCGGTATTTTTGGATATTCAGGTCACTTATGATTTGTGAAGCGACACTTCTTTATGAATTTTTCATTACAAATCAATAAACTACGACGTAAAGTCATGAGGATACTGACCAAGAATATTGGCAGTTCTCAAAACACTTCAAAATCTGATTTAAAGCACTTGTCTGATATTAAAAAGGTGCTTGTTTGCAGACCCAATCAGCGATTGGGAAACCAATTGTTATTGACGCCCTTAATTCAAGAGCTCATCAATACGTTTCCCAATTGCAAAATTGATTTATTTGTTAAAGGTGGTGTAGCGCATCCCATTTTTAAAAATTACGAGCAAGTAGACACCATCATCGTACTTCCTAGAAAACCGTTCAGCCATTTATTAGATTATGGATGGCGCTGGTTCAAAATAAAAAATAAGCATTACGATTTAGTGGTTAATGGTGATAAAAACTCTTCTTCAGGGCGCTTATCTACCGAATGTGCCCATGCTACCCATAAAGTTTTTGGAGATGTAATTGAAGAAGTTCGAAACACCTATTCAGATCATGCTCATATCTCTAAATATCCCATTTATAACCTTCGTTATTATTTAGCACAATTAGGATTTCCCAATCCTTCTCGAGAAGTTCCTGTTTTAGATATTAAATTAAGTGTTTCTGAAATTGCCGAAGGCAAGAAGATATTGGAACGCATCGTTAAAACAGATAAAAAAATCATCTGTATCTATACTAATGCTACCGGAAACAAATGCTATTCCGAAACGTGGTGGCATGCTCTATACAACAGATTAAAGATAGAATATCCAGATTGTTATATCATCGAGATGTTACCCATCGAAAATATTTCAAAAATTAATTTTAAAGCGCCCCATTTTTATAGCGAAGACATTCGGCAAATGGCAAGCGTTATCCGAAATACAGCTGTTTTTATATCTGCCGATAATGGTGTTATGCATTTGGCAAGTGCCTCTTTAACACCTACAGTTGGATTTTTTAGCACAACCAATCCTGATATTTATAAGCCTTACGGCAATGGTAGTATTGCTATACATACAGCTCAAACAAATATGGACGAGTGGATTCGTGAAATAGATAGCATTATTAAATAGTTGCTAATTTTTTCATAAAATACCTTTATATTAAAAAAGTGTAGGCAAATCCTTTTTTTAAACCGTAAATCTCATTCTTATTTTAAAATATCAATTTAGAATTTAACACGTATTAGGGACTTTAATTCATAGTTATTTCATACTTTAAATTGGATTTTAAATTATATGAAGATGAAAGTTTTTTATTATGTTTCTTTTCTGATAGTGTTGACCTCCTTATCCTGTCAATCCTCAAAATCGAATTTTACAGATATGCAAATCCAAAATTTGGAGACTTTGGTAGCGGGCAGGCATTTCAAAATTGAATCTGATAGGGCGTACCCTCAAAGTTCATATGCCATGCAACAGGTTCTTAATTCTGGAATTATGCAGCCCGGTAGTTCGTCTGGCACGATAAATTTAATAGGAAATTCAAATTTTCTTAAGGTTTCAGGAGATAGCATTAGCTCTTATTTGCCTTATTTTGGCGAACGTCAAATGCAAGTGGCTTATGGGGGAGGCGATGCTACAATTCAACTGAATGGTTTAGTAAGAAACTATCAAGTTAAAAAGAATGAAAAGCATGGTGGCTACACCATTTCATTTGAAGCCGACAGCCATGCAGAACGCTTTAGAGTAGTATTAGAGCTTTTTCCCAATTTAAAAAGTGAAATACGTTTAAGTGGTGCTTCCAGACATGCTATATCATATTCAGGCCAATTAAGCTCTGTTAAAGAATAAATAATAGGAAATATCGCCCGTTAATTATTGCCTTTTGTCTATTCAACGAAAATACGGTGTTCCAATCGATTTTTTTGTTTAAAATGCTTTGTAGTGTGTTAGTTTTGAGAGAATTAAAATCCTCTCACCATGAAACGTTTATTAAGCCTTTTAAGTATTATATGTGTTTTCAGCTATTCAGGTTTAGTGTATGCTCAAGATATTGCGGCGCATATAGAAGATGGAGCTGCTAATTTTAAAAAGCGTAGCCCTATATATGATTATTCAGAAGAAAAACTAAACAATATAGATACTATACCCGATTTTGCTTCAAAATCAAATAAACTTAAAATTACAGGAACTATCTTTGAAAGTGATGGCGTTACTCCAGCAAAAAACGTGTTGCTTTTTATCCATCAAACTAATGAAAACGGAGATTTCGAATTAAAACGGTATAATAAAAAACGGTATGTGCACCACAGGGGATGGATCAGAACCGATGCCGATGGTCGTTACACGTTTTACACATTTGTGCCCGGTAGTTACATTTATGGTAGAGAACCACTACAAATCCTTCCTATTATTAAAGAACCTAGTAAGCCCGAGTATGAAATTGAGTCTTTTCTTTTTGATAACGACCCGCTTTTAACAGCTTCTTGCAGAACGCGAGTAGAACAAACCAACCCTAACCGAATCCTTAAACTCGATAAAAAGGAAGGTTTGTTTGTTGCAGAGCGTGATATCGTTTTAAGTGCCGAACCGCCTCAGTTTTAAAAAAATAAATATTTTAGGATTAAAACAAAAGTGTTCTGTTAAATCAAGCCTACTAATTGCTAACACTTAATACATGGTATGGAGCTAAATTAAGCCTTGTTTAGATACGTAAGTGTAATTAGTTACAAACTACTTTCCTAGCATGAAAAGACATCTTTAAAACGCTTAAATTATTATTCACCCACGAGTATAGATTTTATATTTACAAATTCCTTCATACCAAACCCTCCATGTTCTCTTCCATAGCCAGAATCTTTAACGCCTCCAAAAGGCATGGTGGGTTCTGCTAATCCAAATGTATTTATAAAAACCATACCAGTATCAAAATACTTTTCTGCGAGCGCTATAGCATGTACCGTGTTTTTAGAAAAAATGCCACCGCCAAGTCCAAAGCGGCTGTCGTTCGCTATGCGCATGGCATCTTCATCATCTTTAGCTTTTATTAAAGAAGCGACGGGTCCAAAAAGTTCTTCTTCATAAGCAGGTTGTCCAGGTTTAACATTATCTAAAACAGTGGCTGGATAGTAGTAGCCGTTGCCATCGGGAAGTTGGCCTCCACACAAAATACGAGCCCCTTTTTCTACACTTTTAATTACTTGATCATGTAGTTTATCGCGTAAATCTTGTCTCGCCATAGGGCCTAATTCGGTATCTTCTTTTTTAGGATCCCCTAATTTTAAATTAGACATGGCTTTTACAAAGCCTTCCTTAAAAGCATCGTAAATGGGAGCTGCTACAATAAAGCGTTTTGCGGCAATGCAGGTTTCCCCATTGTTATAAATGCGCCCTTTTACACATTTTTCAATGGCGAGTTCCAAATCTGCATCTTCTAAAACGAGATAAGCATCATTACTTCCCAGTTCCAAAACTGTTTTCTTAAGAGCATTTCCGGCTTTTACCCCTACTTTTTTACCAGCAATAGCACTACCAGTTAAGGTAACGCCACGTACCAACTTGTGCTCTATAAGTGTGTCAGATTGATCGTGATCAATAATAAGCACATTAAAGAGACCATCTGGCAGCCCTGCAGTTTCAAAAATTGAAGCCAATAATTGAGCACTGCCTGTAACATTTGAGGCATGTTTTAGTAAAATACTATTTCCTGCCATTAAATTGGTGATAGCAAAACGAATTACTTGATATGCAGGGTAATTCCAAGGTTGAATGCCGTAAATAATTCCAATAGGCGAATACGTTATAAGGCCTCGATTACCATTGCTCAGTTTACGTTCTTCATTCTTCAAAACTTTAGCGGCTTCTGTAGCTGCATAATCGCAGATACCGGTACATAAATCGATTTCCTGATGGCTTTGTGTTAGAAGTTTCCCCATTTCATCGGTCATTAATGCTGCAAGTTCAGATTTTTGATTTTGAAGTTCTCGACCAATAGCTTTAATTATTGATCCCCGTTCATCAAAAGAAACACTACGCCAGTTTAAGTATGCTTTTTGTGCTTTTTCCACAACAGACTCAATAGTTTTATCTGTCATGTAGTTATAAGACGAAAGCGTTTTGCCTGAAGTGGGATTAATGGTTTTAAATGTATGTTTATTTGTGCTGGTTTCCATAAGTTCTATATTTTATCATTTAAAGATACTATACGTATTAGGGGATGTATTGCTGATTCACGTTGTTTATTAACTCAAATAAAAAAACAAGATTTGTTGGTTCTAAAAAATTTATAAGCGTTAGGGGGCTTTTATTGATTATAAAGTAATTTATATCTACTTCGCTATTTGTATTCATTCTAAATTGTTATATTTGTCCTTTATAAAAAAAGAGGATATGAAAAAAATAATAATAGGCGTAGCAACCATTTTTTTATTTGCTGCCTGTAAAAACAATAGTGATAAAAAAGATAATTTAACCACAGAAGACACAACAAAAGATCAGGTTGTAAATGTATATACCCATCGTCATTATGAGCCAGATCAGGATATTTTTAAAATGTTTGAAGAGAAAACAGGCATTAAAGTAAAAGTAATCAACGCTAGTGCAGACGAGTTGATTCAGAAAATGCAAATGGAGGGAAAACAGTCGCCTGCTGATGTGTTGATTACTGTAGATGCAGGAAGATTAAGTCGTGCTAAAGATCAAGGATTATTACAGTCTATTGAGTCTGATATTTTAGAAAATGCAATTCCTGCACATTTACAAGATGTCGATAACCAATGGTTTGGTTTAACGAAACGTGCACGGATTATAGCTTATGCTAAAGATAGGGTTACACCAGAAGACTTATCTACTTATGAGGATTTAGTTGCCGATAAATGGAAAGGAAAAATATTGGTAAGATCGTCTTCCAATATTTACAACCAGTCCTTAATGGCTTCTATTATAGCAAATAATGGAGAGGATACAGCAAAGCGATGGGCTGAAGGTATTGTGGCAAATATGGCACGCGCACCAAAAGGCTCGGATAGAGATCAAGTAAAAGCTGTAGTGGCTGGAGAGGGTGATTTGGCGATTGTAAACTCCTATTATATCGGTAAAATGTTAAATTCACCTGATGCTGAAGAAGTAAAAACTGCAAAAAAAATAGGCTTGTTTTTTCCTAACCAAGAGGATAGAGGCACACATATAAATGTAAGTGGTGCCGGCGTTGCTAAATATGCCCCCAACAAAGCAAATGCTATTTTATTTATTGAGTACTTAATTAGTGAAGATGCCCAACAGGTATTTACCAATGCGAATTATGAATACCCTATTCTAGACCGTGTGGAACCGGTTCAAGATATTAAAGATTGGGGCGATTTTAAGGAAGATACTTTAGGTTTAAATAAGTTAGGAGAAAATAATAAAAAAGCAGTTTTGATTTTTGATGAAGCAGGTTGGAAATAAAAACACGGCGTTTTCTTTAAAAACGAGGTTAAAAAGACTTAAAAGAGATAGTAACCGATGGTCAGTTTTTACACTGGCCATTGTTTTTTTCTTGGCCTTGCCCATTGTGTTTATTGGTGTAGAGTTGTTTTCTGGCCCTGGAGAAACATGGCAACATATTGTAACCTACTTATTGCCCGATTACATTTGGAACTCCTTGTATTTGGTCTTCTTCTGTAGTATTCTTGTTTTGGTTTTTGGAGTCTCTGCGGCGTGGTTTGTGTCACGCTTCGATTTTATGTTTCGCAAACAAATGGAATGGCTTTTAATCCTTCCGCTAGCTATCCCATCTTATATTGTTGGGTACGCCTATGCTGGTATTTTCGATTATGGGGGCAGTATGGATTTAATATTCCGACACCTAAATTTAGACTTTATCCGTATTGATATCATGAATCGGGCAGGCCTTGCTTTCGTGTTGAGCATTTCTCTGTTTCCTTATGTTTATGTAAGTGCTAGAGCGTTCTTTCTTAATCAAGCTAACAACCTCTTAGAAGCTTCTAAAATGTTAGGTGTTAGCGAACGTAAAACCTTTTTTAAACTTATGTTGCCCCTTGCTAGACCAGCTATTGTTGCGGGTTGGGTTTTGGTAATTATGGAAGTTCTTAACGACTATGGGGCAGCAAAATATTATGGTGTAAATACATTTACAACTGGTATTTTTAGGTCTTGGTTTTCTCTTGAAGAGCCCCAAACAGCAGTGTATTTATCGGCTTTGTTAATTCTTATTATTTTCGCATTGATTCTTTTTGAAAAATGGCAAGTAAGAAAGCTGAAGTTTAGTTCTTCCAAAACTAATAGTACACAAATTCAACGAAAAACACCAAAAGCATCGATAAAATGGCTCATTTTTTTGGTAGTAGGCTTCCCTATATTTTTAGGATTTATGTTACCTGTAGCGCAATTGGTGTACTGGGCCGTACTAACAGCGTCAACTGTGTTTGATATGCAGTTTCTCATGTTGTCGTTACAGAGTTTTGGGATTGCCATTAGTGCTGCTGTTATTACAGTTTTCTTTGCACTTTTATTAATTTACTTTTCAAAATGGAGCACATTAAACGCTATTAAAAATATTGCAAGAGTTGGCGTTTTAGGCTATGCTATTCCCGGTGCCGTGATTGCCATTGGTATTATGATTCCCACTTTAGCATTAGATAAATGGTTTATTAAGATGCTTGGTCATTTTGGAATCGATTCTGGTTTTATTATTCACGGCACCTTAATCGCTTTATTTTACGCCTATGCCGTTCGTTTCTTGGCTGTTGCTTACAATCCTATCGATTCTACAGCATTAAAAGTAGATAATGCTATACCAGATTCCTCTAAAGTTTTAGGGGTTGGAAATTTAAAAACCTTTTTTAAAATTGAGTTTCCGTTGATTAAAACTGGGGTGTTTAGTGCTGTTATTTTGGTTTTTATCGATGTGATGAAAGAATTACCTTTAACTCTCATTTTAAAACCGTATCACATTGATACCTTAGCAGTAAAAGCTTTTGAATATGCTAGTGATGAAATGGTTATGGAAGCATCCATCCCATCTCTTTTTATTATCTTTACAGCTATGGTCCCCGTAATTTTTTTAAATAAATTATTGATTAAAAAATAAGCATGTTAAGCATAGACTCTCTTTCCAAAAGTTTTGATAATGGCAAGAATTACGCCTTAAATGATGTTAGTTTCCATTTGGAACCAGGGCATGTTTGTGCTATTGTAGGGGAGAGTGGTAGTGGCAAGACCACTTTGGTGCGTTTAATTGCCGGACTTGAAAGACCCGATCATGGTAGTGTGTCAATTAATGGAAAAGTAATCGCCTCTTTAGATAAATTTGTTCAGCCAGAGAAAAGAAAAATCGGCTTGGTTTTTCAAGAATATGCACTTTTTCCACATTTAACCATTTTAGATAATATTTTATATGGTATTTCAAAAGTAAAAAACAAGAAGCTACGCGCACAGGAAATGCTTGATTTAGTAGGTTTAAAAGGTATGGAAAAGCGGTATCCCCACCAGCTTTCTGGAGGGCAGCAGCAGCGTGTGGCATTAGCACGAGCATTGGCACCAGAACCTGCTTTATTGATTTTAGACGAACCTTTTAGTAACCTCGATGCTATGCTACGCATGCAATTGAGAAATGAAGTGTTTGATATTATAAAAAAAACAGAGGTTACGGTGTTGTTTGTTACCCATGATACCCAAGACGCTCTTTCTGTGGCCGATGAAATTTTAATTTTACAAAAAGGCAAAGTCGTTCAAAAAGATATCGCATCAAATCTGTACGTTAAGCCCAACACTTTGTATGTGGCATCATTATTTGGGAGTACGGTACATATTAATAAGAATCTGCAAAATGCCTTTAAATGTCCGTTAAAAGAGACCTGCTGCCATGCCATTCGCAATGAAAAAATCAAAGTAAACCCGTCTTTTACCGATTTTGAATGTGAGTACATCACAACGGCCGAAGTCATTAAAAAAATAGAATTGGGAGATTCTGTTCAGCTGCTACTCAAGCTTGAGTCTGGCGAGCAATTAACTGTTATAACCCAAGATAAAAACATTGCAGACACTATTAATATAGGTTTTAATTCTAAGGATATTTTAGAGTTTGAGCAGGAGCATTAAGCAAGAATATTATTATTAAATTTTAGGTTTGGATGATGATGTAAAATACCATTATACTGCACACGTATTTCTTCATTTCCTTTAAATCATCACAGCTGTTTTCTATTGGCTATCTTATTAATAAAGCCCATTTATTTTTATTTGTTATTACAAAATATTTCGGACAAATTAGTCTTAATTAATCTTTTAAACTTATATTTGTAGTAAAAGGTGGCATTTGCATTTTATTATTTTGAACATAAGATGTTGCGATACATTCAAATAACATCTTTGTTTTGTTATAAAAATTGAGAGCCTCTTCGTATAAAATATAGCGTACCTGATAAAACAGGTCTTTTTTAAACTAAAGATATTTGTCCAGATATATGGCAAAAACTAATAAATTAAACTTTATGAAGACATTTAAGTTGACTAACTTATTATTTTTAGCCGTAATCCCAAATGTAATAAGTGCTCAAAATAAGATTACGACAGAGAATTGGCTTTCTAGTCCTGGTATTATTGGAACCTTCGTTCTTATAGCCATTGTCATGATTATTGCAAGCATCATTTTATTCATAAAACTAAATGGCTATATCGATAACATGAAGCGGCGACAAATCGATAAAAATCGTATGGCATTTGATGATGAGCTCGTGGCCATGGAAGAAAGTGATATAGATACTATATTAGAGAAACGGAAAGCAGCTTTAAAATACAAATTAAAGGGAGACGAATTATCCGGAGATGCTATAGCAGTTGATGACAAAGGTTTGGTGCATAGGGTTGAAAACGATCCGAACAATGCCTATTTTGACGAAAAGAAAAAAAACATCATTGGGTCTCGAAACACCTCAAGAATTAAAAAAGATTGTTATTTATTATATTGGAGCTGCAACGTTTTGGCTCGTATTGGGAACCTTGGTAGGGCAATATTTAGGGATGAAATTCTTGTGGCCGGAAATAGATCATCAATCTTGGCTTAGTTTTGGTCGTTTGCGACCGGTACATACTAACATGGTGTTTTGGGGATGGTCGTCCTTAGCCATGATCGGACTGGCATATTTTGTAATTGCTCGTACATCGAACAATAAAATCTACAGTTATGCATCGGCTTGGTATGCATGGTGGCTTATCAATATTACAGTCTTTTTGGGTACAATATCTTTAATGGCAGGGATAAACAACGGTGGAGGAGAGTATAGGGAATATATATGGCCCATTATGTTTTTATTCGCAATGGGCTTGATATTGACGTTTATTAACTTTTATAAAACGGTTGCTACTCGTAAAATATCAGAAATATATATATCAAATTGGTTTATTCTTGCAGCGCTCGTTTGGACTATCGTTTTAGCAATTATTGGCTATTTACCATTTTATCAAGACGGTTTAGGAGAAACCGTAATTCAAGGATATTATATGCATCAAGGCGTGGGGATGTGGTTTATGACCTTCACCCTGGGGTTGGTGTACTATTATCTGCCGTCAACATTAAACAAACCCATTTATTCTTATTCATTGGGTGTTTTGGCTTTTTGGACCCAAATGCTTTTCTATACCATGATTGGCACGCACCATTTTGTGTTTAGTCCCTTACCATGGTGGTTACAAACTATTGCTATTGTGTTTAGTGCTGGAATGGTTATACCTGTTGTGGCGGGTACCACCAACTTTTTAATGACCATGAAAGGAAGTTGGAACCACATTTCCAAAAGTTATGTGCTGCCCTTCTTTTTGGTCGGGACCGTATTTTATTTTGTAGGGTCTATGCAAGGTAGTTTACAGGCTTTTCGCTTTACAAATTTTGTGTGGCACTTTACTGATTTTAATGTTGCTCACTCGCATATGACGATGTATGGCATAATCGCTTTCTTTTTGTGGGCGTCTATTTATGCCATTCTACCAAAATTGACAGGAAGAGAACCAGCACAGGTGTTTGTCGGTGCTCATTTCTGGTTGGCGTTTATTGGTCTTTTCGCCTATATGATTTCTCTTATGGCAGGGGGCACCTACAAAGGTTTAAGTTGGATTGATGGCAATCCATTTATCGAATCGGTCATACTGATGAAGCCTTATTGGGTCTGGCGTGCCATAGGCGGTTCGCTTATGTTTGCATCTCACTTGGTATTTGCTTATAACGTTTATTATATGGCGAAAGGCTACACTAATAATAAACCCACTGGTAAAGTAGAAGAAATAACTGTTTAATAATACGTATAGCATGCTTAATTTTCATAAAGAACATAAAAATCTAGTACTTACTGCAGGGGGCGTATTTATTGCTTTGAGTATACTTATTGCCATAATCCCGGCGTATCAGATGCAGAGAACTGAACCGATTCCGGACGAAAAACCTTTAACGGCCAATGAAGAAGAAGGCTTACATATCTATGTTTCCGAAAACTGCATGGCTTGCCATACACAGCAAGTTCGTAATATTGAAATGGACAAGGTATGGGGTAGCAGGCCGTCGATTCCTTCAGATTATTATTATAGTAAAAAGCGTTTGGACTTTTGGAGACAATCGCCTTCTATATTAGGAAGTGAGCGTACAGGCCCCGATCTTACCAATATAGGAGAACGTCAACCCAGCGAAGACTGGCATTTACTACATTTATATAATCCAAGAGCAGTGGTCTCAGCGTCAGTAATGCCCTCGTATCCTTGGTTGTTTAAAGAAGTTGATAGCGCATCTATAAATAAAGATGATAAGATAGTAGCAGTTCCAAAAGAATTTTTCAATAAACCTGGGAAAAAAATAATCGCATCCTATGATGCGCTACGATTGGTAGATTATTTAAAATATTTAAAACAAACCGAACTGCCTGGTGGAAACATCAATGATTTTATTCCTGCATTACGAAAAATTCAAGAAGAAGGTATGGACGGTACAAAAGTCGGGAATATAGATGGGGCCAAGCTATTTTCGCAAGTCTGTGCAGCTTGCCATCAAGAATCCGGCAAAGGAGTTGTGGGTGCTTTCCCGTCGTTGATTGGAAGTGAAATTGTGAACGATGAAAACACAGAGAAACTGATTAGGGTCGTTATTCAAGGCTACGATGCACGTACAGATTATGGGGTTATGCCTCCTTTTGGCAATCAGCTTTCTAATGCAGAAATTGCAGCTATACTCAGCCATGAGCGAAGCAGTTGGGGTAACAATGCGACGCCCGTAACGGAAGAAGATGTGGCCAAAGTTAGGCAGTATATAGAAATGGAAATAAATAAATAAAAGATGAAAAGAAGAGCTTTAGTATTTACTTGTTTGTTTCTTTTGGGGCAATATATAACATTTGCTTGTGATGTTTGCAAGAAGAATCAGCCCAAAGGATTTGAGAATATCACCCATGGTGCGGGACCATTAGGAGATTTCGATTATTTTATTATTTGGGGTGCTGTTATTATCGTTGGATTCACCCTTTTTTACAGTCTTAAATATCTTATAAAACCGAAAGAGAACAATCCAGACCACATAAAAAATATCGTTAGAAATGAAGGATTTTAAAGTTATGGAAGATAATAGGGTCATAAAAGTTTTTTTAGACGACGACCCCAAGCCGTTTGCATCTTTTGCACCACCAGTTAAAATGGTTTTAGATACTACAAAAATCCCAGATGGGAAGCATACCTTAAAAATTGTAGCAAAATCTTCTAACAACATAGAAGGTATTCGGGAAATTCCTTTTATAGTACGAAATGGACCAGAAATATC
Organism: Mariniflexile ostreae; assembly: GCF_042427585.1. NCBI lineage: Bacteria > Pseudomonadati > Bacteroidota > Flavobacteriia > Flavobacteriales > Flavobacteriaceae > Mariniflexile > Mariniflexile ostreae. Next base: position 37,680 of record NZ_JBHMFC010000086.1, read on the forward strand.
AGTTATAGGATTAAAAGAAAATGAAACAGTAGATGCTCAAATACCTATCACAATAAACGCTTATGGCAGTGAGACCTCCGACTTTTTTGTAATTCGTGGCTCCGAAACCCCAACAGCTATTCCGGCATGGGTTTGGGCTTTAGTCATCTTATTTATAGCTTTCGGTTTGTTCTATATCATTATGTATTGGGATCATAACCTTTATAAATCTTTCTTTTAATTATGGGAAAAGAAATTATAAGTTTAGACGACATTAAAAAACTTGTAGATACTTTCTATGATAAAGTGCGGAAAGACAGTCTTTTGGCACCAATTTTCAATAAGGTTATTCAAGACGATTGGCAAAAACATCTTGATAAAATGTACACATTTTGGCAAACCCTTTTACTTGGTGAACATACGTATTACGGGAGTCCTTTCCCTCCACATGCCAATTTGCCAATAGCAGAAGAACATTTTAATCGTTGGTTAGACTTGTTTTTTTCTACTATAGACGAAAACTTTGAAGGAGAAAAAGCAGCTGAGGCAAAATGGCGCGCCTCAAGAATTGCTGAAGTATTTCAACATAAAATTAATACTTAGCTTTTAGGGTTATGGAATGCCTAATGCGTCTTTTTATTATTTAGTTTTTAAGTAGGAATAGTATACTGGAATTATACCCTGTAATATATTAAAAAGACGAGTCTTTTGGGGTATGGTGTAACAGCTATATTATAACAAATAAAACATTCTAAGTTTTACAAATCTTAAACTCCCAATATATTTTTTTATTTAAATCTTAATCGTCTTACCAGAATTAAAACTATGCGTAACCTTGCACTAGCAGTTTAGGATGCATGGATAGTTAAAAGTTAATTAAAGCCTACAGAGCCGAAGGCGTAAAAGGTGCTTTATAAGAACTTGATTAAAAAAAGGTTGCATTACATTAAGAATGTGGCTTGTATGCGATTGATAACATATTTTTTAAAATATTGCTCTAAAAGCAACCCCTTAGCACCCTATTTTTTCAATGTGTTATTTTTTTATTTTTTGCAGTTAAAAGCTTTTATGGGCTATGCCTACTTTGTGAAAAAACAAAGCATATGGAACGCGTATTAATAGTGGGTGCCGCAGGAACCACAGGACATAAAATTGTAAATCTAATAAAAGCGTCGTCGCATTTTGAGCCGATAGCGATGATAAGAGATGAAAAGCAACAAGAGGCATTTAAAGCACAAGGTATTGAAACTGTTTTAGCCGATTTAGAGCAAGATGTAACACATACAGTTAAGCATGTAGACAAGGTGATTTTTGCTGCAGGCTCGGGAGGTAAGAAGGTGAAAGCTGTCGATCAAGAGGGGGCAAAAAAGATGATAAGCGCATCAGAACAAGCACATGTTAAAAAATTTATAATGTTGAGTTCCATGGGAGCAGACCGCCCAGAGCAAAGTGAACAACTTCAAGATTACCTCAAAGCCAAACACAATGCCGATACATTTTTAAAAGCCTCAAAACTAAATTATACCATTATAAGACCAGGAACACTTAATAATGATAAAGGTAAAGGGAGGATCCAGTGGGCAAAATCATTATCTAAATCAGGAGAGATTACGCGTGATGATGTTGCCCAAGCGTTAGTACATGCCCTGCATGATGACATAGCTAATACGGCCACTTTTGAAATACTCCAAGGCGAAACGCCTATAGAAGAAGCGTTGAGAGCTGTTGAATAGCACATTCATCATCAGTATAAAATAGAATTTGAAAATTATTTAAAGTCCCAATTATCGTATTAAAATGAGAGCTTTCTTTTGAAAGTTTTGAATAGAATGACAAGGATATATAAAAATCACAATTAACCTTCTATCTGTTTATTCTCTATCAACATTAGGTTTTAATTCTAATTCCTAAAAATAGGATATAACACAATGGTGCTTATATGTTATGTAATTGCAATCCATTATAAATTTAAAAAAACATCTTATGATTAAACCGAGAACCAAAACACCAGACCTTGATATTAAGTTAGTAAACGGTACAACTTGGAAGCTAAGCGACCAAAACCCAGAACACTTTACCATGTTGGTGGTGTATCGGGGCAAGCACTGTCCTGTATGTAAAGAGTACTTACAAACCATCCAAAACCATTTAACAGACTTTACTAAAAAAGGCGTTCATGTGATAGCCATAAGTGCAGATTCTGAAGCACGAGCTAAAGCGACTTTCGAAGATTGGGCTATCGACGATTTAGCCCTAGGTTATGATTTTCCCATTGAAGAAGCAAGAGACTGGGGTCTTTATATCTCTAAAGGTATAAAAGAAGAGCCAGACCAATTTGTTGAACCGGCACTATTTTTAATACGTCCCGATAGAACTTTATATGCCTCATCCATTCAAACCATGCCTTTTGCACGACCCGCTATTGAGGATATTTTGAAATCTCTTGATTTTGTTATTAATAAATCCTACCCTGCCAGAGGCGAAGCTTGATTTTTTGCTTAGGCCAAGAGTCAATGTACTGGCATTAAAAAACCATCTAAAACATATAGGGTTTAGATGGTTTTTTAGTGTTTAAAGCGTTAGTATATTAGTCTTTTCTAGTTTCTATAAGGTTTTCAATGGCATAATACAATCGGTTTTGTGCATTGTCTTGTGAGCCAAAAATAGAACGAAACAATTTGCCTTCTTCTGAAATTAATAGCCATTGGGGTGTACCTTCAGCATTAAATTGATCGTAAACTTGATGATGCTCGTCTATGTAAATAGGAAACGGAACATCGCCACTTGTAAAAACAGCCTTAATAGACGCTTTGGTCCCTTCTCGATTATTAAAATCGGCATGTATGCCAAGTACTTGAATAGTGGGATAGGTTTGCTGCAACTCATAAGCCAAAGGAATTGCTCTTCCCGTACAGCCCAAACAATCATTATTATAAATAATAATCAGTAATATTTGATCTTTATATTTCTGCATTAAATCAACAGATACGCCGTCTAAATCTTTAACGCGTATGGTTTGGATAGGAGTATGCATGGGTTTTGTTTTATATTAATATTTTTTTTTAAATTTAGGTTATTACGAATACAAAATCAAAAATACGCCTAATAAAATACCACATAAAGGAACTAGTTTTTTTCGCTTATTATGTTCTTTAAAAAGGAGTCCGCCAACCACCACGGCAATTAAAAGCTGACTTCTTTTAATAGCAGAAAGCAACATGATCAAAGCATCAGGATCTTGCAATGCTTTAAAGTAAAAATAATCAGCAGCTTGCAACAGGATTCCCACGGCAGGAATACTCCAACGCCATTTAAAGGCCTTTCGTTTTTCAGCATGAGGAAACCAGCTTATTGATAAAATAACGAGTAAAATAGCAATAACATAAAAACTAAACCAAAAAATTAAGGTTTGCGGATTTAAATCTAAATACTGAATAAGAAACTTATCATATAAACCACTGGAAGCTCCTAAAAATGTGGCCGCAATGATAGCAAAAATCCATTTGTTGCTTTTAAAATTAATGCCTTCTTTCTTGCCTATTTTAGAGTAGAGCAACATCGAAAAAAGAATGACAAAAAAACCAAGCCATTGCAGAAGGTTTGGTCTTTCGTTATAAATAAAAATGGCACCAATAAAGGTAAAGAACGGTCCAGCAGACCGGATAGGGGTTACAATGGTTATGGGTAAATGCTTTAACGCTTGGTACGCCAAAACCCAAGATGCTGCCATAATAGCCGATTTTATAAAAATAAAACCATGAACTTCCCAAGGAATTTCCGTGATATAAAACCCTGTCGTTTTACTGTATTCGGGAAAAAATACAGAGGTAAAAAAGAAGGGTAAAATAAATATAAAGCCGGAGCCAATAGTTCCTAAAAGCACAGGGAAAACCTCATTTCCTTGTACGGCATGTTTTTTACATAAATTATGTAATCCTAAAAAAAGCGCGGCTAAAAGCCCTAAATACATCCACATCGCGCGAAGATAAGCATAAGCTTATTTTTAGTGAATTATTATAAGCTCAAAAATTGAATTTGTAGATTGGATACCATTATATATATGATAATGGCATGTAAATAGCTGGCATGCTCCAAAAATTTGAACAGTAAATTAAGTTTTAAAAAGGCTTAAATTTAAAATTATGACCCTAATTAGGATTAAAATTAACTAAGACACTTTACAAATGGTTTTTAAGAGTTAAAAATTGGTATTAAAGTATCCTATTAAACCACTCAGGGCTTCCTTAATAGTTATAAATTAAGCTTTATAAAACTCAAATGCTTTGTAAATAAGAGCATCATCTACAAGGCAGTCAATTTTAGGCACCCCAATAGCTTCTAAAAGCACAAAGTTGATATTGCCATGCTCATTCTTTTTATCGTACTTAAGCAGTTCCATTATAGTATCATACTCTGATTCCTTAATCGCTACTTTCCCATAATACGCTTGGAATATATTTTTAATATCTTTCGTGGTGTCCAGTGGGAAGCCCATCAGTTCTGATGAAATAAAACACTCCAGGATCATACCTATTGCAATCGCTTCACCATGAAGCAAAGTGGTTTTATCTGTGCTACTTAAAAAGTAGGATTCGATGGCATGCCCTAAAGTATGGCCAAAATTTAAAGTTTTTCTTACGTTAGCTTCGTAAGGGTCTTGTTCTATTACATTTTTTTTAATGATAATAGACTCGTAAATCAAGCGATCTAAGTCTGTAAGCTTTAATTTTGAAAGGTCTTTAAATTGATTCCAATACGATTCCCCAGTAATTAAACCATGCTTAAGCATTTCTGCTAAGCCCGATTTCATTTGAATTTTTGGTAAAGTATCTAAAAAAGAGGTGTCTACCAATACCATATGTGGCGTGGTAATAACCCCTACTTGGTTTTTTAAATGCCCTAAATCGACCCCCGTTTTGCCGCCAACCGACGCATCGACCATAGCCAAAAGTGTTGTTGGAACATTTATGTAAGCAATACCTCTTTTAAAAGTAGAGGCTACGAAACCGCCTAAATCTGTTATAACACCCCCTCCTATATTGATAAGGAGACTTTTTCTATCTGCATCTAGCTCTGACAAGGCATTCCAGACACCCACGCATGTTTCAATGGTTTTATTGATTTCACCCTCCTCAATTTCAATAATCTCGATAGTGCTGGTGGTTTCCAGTTTTTCTAGAAAAGGAGGTAAGCAATACGTATGCGTATTGTTATCTACTAATATGTAGATGTTAGAAAAATTATTGTTTTTAAGATGCTCGTTTATAGAAGTGTAACAGGCTTCATTAAAATGAATCATACAATCGTTTGCTGCAAAAGAATCCATAGGTTTCATTAAAAAATTTAAAGCTGTGAAATTAAGAAGTTTTTATATAAAATGATAATATAGCATGCACTATCTTCTTCTTTTATTATAATAGCATAGGGTTACGCGTGGCTTCTACTTAAACAAAACCTTAAATATCGTAATAAAAATAAGCTTTATGTCAAAAAGGAGATTATGCTTTTCTAAGTAGATTTTATTATACTTTAATTTATCTGGAATGATGGTTTTTATATAATACTCTTCGGGATCTTCAGCAGTTTTTAAAAGCTCTACTTCATTTCTATAATGGATGGAGGCTAAACCCGTAATCCCTGGTCTAAGACTTAGAACAACATAATCGTCCGGCTTATACTGGTTTACATATATTTTTAGGTCTGGTCGAGGCCCTACAAAGCTCATATCGCCTTTCAATATATTTAAAAGTTGCGGAAACTCATCAATTTTATAGCGCCTTAAAAAATAGCCCATTTTGGTAATACGGGTGTCATTATTCCCTAAAGTGAGCAAACCATCAGATTCAGACTTTAAATACATCGTTCTGAATTTAAAAATATCAAAATCCTTATTATTTTTCCCCACACGATTTTGAACGTATAAAACAGGACCTTTAGAATCTATTTTAATGATTATGGCTATAATTAAAAGCAAAGGAAGTAAAAAAACAATGCCTAGCAGTGAAAAAATAAAATCGAAAGCTCTTTTAATCATGATTTTGCTTTATTCGATATACAAATCGAGTAGGGTAGCAGTGCTATCACAATTTTCTACTAAAAGCGCTATCGTTTTGTCTTTAAAATCTTCTTCAATATAATATGTACCACAAGGTTTTTTTCGAGAATCACTTTTGTCATTATTAAAATTGATGTCCCCCTTAAGTAGGATTTCTTTAACCGTAACCGTGTCTATGTGTTCTTGTTCCATAGTGCGTAAAGCTGTAGTACTATAGGCTAATGTTTTTAGATTGATATTTTTAAGCACCCGAGCTTCTGGGCCATAACTACAAGATGTTTTCTTACCATTAAAGAAAAAGGCCAATACGACTAACCCTAGAGAAAATCCCACAAGGTAATAGCCGATACGCTGTATTAATTTCATTTAAAATGTTTAGGTTGTACAAAATGGTCACTTTATATTAAAATATAAGCAAATTAATGTCGCTATACTCTAAATTAAACCATTTTGCAACAGGTTTACTGGTTAAAATTCCGTGGTAAAAGTACAAACCATTTCTCAAACCTCTGTCGAAACGAAGTGAATTTTCTATACCGCCATCTTCCGCTATTTTTAACAGATAAGGGGTGAAAATATTACTGATGGATACTGAAGCTGTTCGCGAGTATCTCGCAGGTATATTCGGAACACAATAATGTATAACGCCGTGCTTTATAAAGGTTGGTGTTCGGTGAGAGGTTACTTCACTGGTTTCAAAACAGCCTCCCATATCGATGCTTACATCTACAATTACCGAGCCTTTTTTCATGTTTTGAACCATGAGTTCTGTTACTACAACAGGAGACCGATTATCACCTCTTACTGCGCCAATAACCACATCGCAACGTTTTAAGGCTTTTAACAGATTTTTTGGCTGGATAGTAGATGTGAAAAGAGTTTGTCCTAAATTGGTCTGGATTCGCCGTAATTTTGAAATGGAGTTGTCGAATATTTTAACATTTGCCCCTAAGCCAATGGCACTTCGTGCCGCAAACTCGCCAACCGTTCCTGCCCCAATGATTACCACTTCTACAGGAGGAACGCCACTAATGTTTCCAAACATAATACCGTTTCCATCCTTACTGCTGTTGGATATTAATTCTGCGGCCACTAAAACGGAAGCGGTTCCTGCAATTTCACTTAAAGATCGTACGGCAGGATAAGCCCCATCTTCTTCCCTTATATACTCAAAGGCCAATGCCGTAATTCTTTTGGCGGCTAAAGCTTCAAAGTACATTTTATTTTGGGTCTTAATTTGTAAAGCCGAAATTAAAATGGTCTGCGGATTGATAAGCTTTATTTGTTCTAAACTTGGAGGTTCGACCTTAAGGATCATAGGACAAGAAAAAACCCGTTCTGTATCTTTTGTGATTTCTGCACCTGCTTCACTATAATCTTTATCACTAAAGTTAGCACCGTTTCCTGCACCAGACTCTAGTAATACTTTATGGCCATTGCTTACAATGGCAGAAACTGCATCTGGTGTTAAACAAACGCGCTTTTCTTGATAGGCCGTTTCTTTAGGGATCCCAATAAAGAGCTCTCCTTTACGTTTAAAAATCTCAAGTGTTTCTTCTTGTGGCAATAGCTGCTGCTTTGTAAAAGGAGACAGAGGTTTTAACATGTTTTTCGTTTATGAAATAAATTTCAAATTACAAATATTTTTTTGAATGTTTTAAAAACTAATTACAAATATTTTTTTAGTTTCCTTTTCTCAAAAAAGAGCTAAATAGCACATATACAATAGCCTATATGGGTTTCTAATTCTTTTTTAATACACCTTATGATACACGAAAGAAATATCTTATTAAAATAATTGAGGTTTTCCTCAAATGTATTCTAATAAATTATGTTAAATTTGTAGTCACTATTAACTTTTATGGTAGTAAAACTTCTTATATCCTTTTTATTTCTATGCGCATTGTGTGGCTATGGGCAGAACATTACTGTAACCGGCACGCTACTAGATAAAGACAATGGCTCTATTGCATATGCCAATATTATTCTACATGATGAAAACGCTTCTATTGTTTCTGGAACCATATCTGAAGATAATGGTTTTTTTACTTTAAAAAACGTAAAGCCGGGTTCTTATCTTATGATAATAAGCTATTTAGGCTTTAAATCCTATAAAAAAACAATGCTTCTTGCAAAAGATGTAAATCTTGAGCCCATTATACTCGAAGATCTTACCGAGGAGCTTGAGGGGGTTACCATAGTCGCAAAACGCCCAACAATAAAGCGCTTGGTGGATCGCTTGGTTTTTAATGTTGAAAATTCAACCCTGTCGGATAATAATGTTTTGGATATCTTAAAGTATACGCCAGGCGTTATGATCAACGACGATAAAATAATGGTTAAAAATGGTGTTCCTACAGTTTATATCAATGATAAGAGAATTCATTTATCTTCTACGGAAGTGTTACAACTCTTAGAGGGAACGTCTGCAAGCAATATAAAATCTATTGAAGTTATTACAAATCCACCTGCAAAATATGAAGCTGAGGGAGGTGCTGTTCTTAATATTATAACTAAAAAAAACTTAATTACCGGTTATAATGGAACTGTTTTTGGGAATTATAAATATGGAAGCAAATATGCGAAATATGCCTTCGGAACCAGCCATTTCTTTAAAACAAAAAAACTAAACACTTATTTTAACTATAGCATAAGCCCTAAAAAAGATTACAAAAATAATACGGAGTATATAAATTTTATAGACAATAATGATGATCTTGTTTCTAGTTGGGAAACGAATTACAATAAAACCATAGAAGCGTCCAACCACAATATTAGCGCAAGTATTGATTTTGATTTAGATAAAAAAAATACGATTAGCTTATCCACCAACATGCTTCTTCAACCTCGGCGAAATTCAAAAACCGACGTTAATTCTTTAACAGAGGTCTATAGCCCTATGGGTATAATAGATTCTACTTTTAGAACTGTAAATAAATCGGTAAATGAAGGTGTGAATTTAGGTTTTACCTTAGATTATATCCATAAAATGGATAGGGAAGGTGAAAAGATTTCTTCTAGTGTACATTATACAAATTATGATTTATCCAGTTTTCAAAATGTAGAGACAGGGTATTTTTTTCCTAATAACATCATTTCTTTTAGGGATAATTTTTTTGAAACCTTCTCCAGTCAGAAAATAAAATTATATACCGGACAACTGGATTACGAGTTGCCTATTAATAATTCTACACAGTTTGAAGCAGGCTTAAAAATCTCAAAAATTAATTCTAAAAGCATTATTAAACAAATGGTTTTTAATAATGATGAAAAAGAAGAGGATACGCAAAATTCTGATACTTTTTTATATGATGAAGGTAATTACGCGGCCTATTCTAGTTATTCCAGTGAAACCGATACATGGAGCTTAAAAACGGGTTTAAGGTTGGAATACACAAGCATTACAAGTCAATCTTTATCCATTAATCAGGAGAATACCCAAGACTATTTTAAATTTTTTCCATCATTGCATTTTCTTTATAAGTTAAATGATAAGAACACGGCTTACTTCCAATATAATCGTCGTATATACAGGCCACGTTACGAAGAGTTAAATCCTTTTAAGTTCTTTTTAAATGATAACGTCTATGTGCAAGGGGATCCTAAATTAAAGCCACAAATTGATGATGTGTTGACATTGGGTTATACCTTTAATAAAAAACATACTTTTGAACTGTATTATCGTTTCGAAAAGGACCCTACATTGGAAATCGTATTTCAGGACAATAACAATACTTTTTTAAAATATATAAATACAAATATAGATACCAGTATTTCATATGGATTGGATTTTACAACCTATACACAACTTGCAAATCGTTGGAATCTTTATCTACTTTCTTCTTTATTTTACTATGAAAACCAATTCTTTGCTTTAGAATCTGGCGGAGTTTTAGAAAAAAATGATAAATGGTCTGTTTATGCTGAAATAGTAAATTATTTTACCTTTTTAAAAGATAGCAGTTTAACTGCTGATGTCTCTTTTCTATATATATCGCCGTTTGCCGATGGGCCTTCTATAATTAGCGACCGATTGGCTTTGGATATTCATATAAGAAAAACCATATGGAACAACAAAGGGTCTATAAGCATGGGGGTTACCGATATTTTTAATACTCAAAATTATAATCAAACAACCAAGTATTTAAATCAGGATGTGTTTTTAAAATCCAGAATTGAAAACAGGTTATTTACACTTGGTTTTAATTATAAGTTTGGTAATACAAAACTAAAAAGAACTGTAAAAGAAACCCAGTCTGAAGAACGTAATAGATTACAAAGTAAAAAAGATACCAACTAGAAGTAACGGGTTATTTTTTTCCAAAAGCCTTTTGGGGTTATTTTAAACTCATCTTCCAATTCTTGCATAGATTTATTGACCTCATTAATACTATTGAACAGTTTTGCTCTAATTAAGTAAATAGAAGGTATAATAATAGCCATAATAGGAAGTAGATAAATCAATTGATTAGAATCGAAAATAATTTCATCTTCTTTAGATATTACCTCGAATATTTGATAAGAATACATGGCAATAGGAACCAACAAGGCGTGATACCACCAATGACGGCAAGTAAAGAACCATAAAAACATTAAATACAAAGGTATTATTTTACCCGTTAGAACCCACATGGCAACTTTCGAGCTATCATAGTAGCCACTGTTATAGGAGAATAAAAAAGTGTTCCAGTCTTTTGTATCTGGAACACTTTCATGTAAATAGAACAAGTAGGGTGTTATAGCAATTAGTGTAGCAAAAACACTACCTACAACTACATTCTTAAATCTTAATTTTTCTTTTGTCAACTTTGACTGTTGTTGCTCCATCTGTGCTATAAGCATTTATTGTTTGAGCTGTAAACATGATACCACCGAAGATTGCAATTGCAATTAAATACTTTTTTGTTTTCATTTTAAAGGGTTTTAAGATTAATTAATATCCCAAATATAAATGAAGGCTAAATTCCAAATGATGCCAATATGTTAAAAAAGTGTTAAAAACCGTGTTTTTTAATTTTTTAGCTGTGGGTTTACCGTAAAAAACAATTTTCGATCATGTATATATAAGTAACTATCTGTTACAACTCAATTTTTTTTTTGGTTAAATTCGTTTTTAAATTCAGTTTTAAAGTCCTCGAATTATCGGGGTTTATTTCCAAATCTATTCTATCAAAAGGCTCTGGCAATATACTTTCAATGACTTGGGGCCATTCTATAATGCACCATTCTTTTGAATAAATATAGTCCTCAATACCAAAATTATAGGCATCTTCTAAAAGAGGGATTCTATACAAATCAAAATGGTACACCATTCCTTTATTTATTTCATATTCATTTACTATTGAAAAGGTAGGACTGCTAACCCCATCATCACTTCCCAAAGCTTTTACTATAGCTTTAATAAGTGTGGTTTTACCAGCACCCATATCTCCATAAATCAAAATGGTTTTTGATTTTACACTTTCAACCAATTGTTTTGCAACATGGTCTACATTGTTTAAAGTATATTTTATTTCCAACGATAAAATTTTGATACCAAAATTAGCAATTAAAACTGAAAGACACAAAAAAACAAACGCTTTATCGGTGTTTTCTGTATTATATAGATTATCTAGGGTTTAATACTACAAAAGGGATGATCATTTCTTCAAGAGAAACGCCTCCATGTTGATAAGTGTTTCTAAAATAACTCACATAATGATTGTAATTGTTGGGATAAGCAAAAAACAAATCGCTTTTTGCAAAAATAAACGAGCTACTCATATTAATAGTAGGTAAATGAATATCTTTAGGATTCTTTGCCACCAAAACATCTTTCGCTTCATAGGTAAGGCTTCTACCGGTCTTGTATCGTAAGTTTAAGCTTGTGTCTCTATCTCCAACAACTTTAGAGGGGTTTTTTACATTTATAGTCCCGTGGTCTGTCGTTAATATAAGTTTAAAGCCCGCAAGTTGTGCTTGATGGATCATTTCTAAAAGCGGAGAGTTTTTAAACCAGCTTAGGGCCAAAGAGCGGTAAGCCTTATCATTGGATGCCAGTTCTTTCACTACTTCCATTTCGGTTTTGGAATGGGACAGCATATCTACAAAATTAAAGACAACGGCAGTAAGGTCGTTACTTTTCAAAGCATTAAAATTCTCTAGCAATTTTTTGCCGCCTTTAAGATTGGTTATCTTATGGTACTCATAACTTAGGTGACTAAGGTTTAAGCGCTTCATTTGAGTGTCTAAGAACTCGGCTTCAAAAAGGTTTTTGCCACCTTCATCGGTATCGTTTTTCCAATATTCAGGAAATAATTTTTCCATATCGCTCGGCATCAACCCAGAAAAAATAGCATTTCTCGCATACTGGGTCGCTGTAGGTAGGATACTAAAAAAGCCGATTTCACTTTCCTTTTTATAATAATTACTTATTATGGGTTCAAAAACTTTCCATTGGTCATAACGCAAGTTGTCTATCACTACCAATAAGGTGGGTTGTTCTTTACTTAGTTGTGGCGCAATTTTCTCCTTAAAAAGGGTGTGGGACATGATGGGAGCCTCAGTTTTCTGATTAAACCATTGTGTATAATTTTTATCGATATATTTTCCAAATTGGGTGTTAGCCTCTACTTTTTGAGATTCTAATATTTCAAACATGCCCACATCTTCTATAGCCTCTAATTGTATTTCCCAATAAATAAGTTTTTGATAAAGGCTAACCCATTCCTCATAGGAGTTTACCATAGCCAGATCCATCGCTATTTTTCGGAATTCCTGTTGGTAATTCGAGGTGGTTTTTTCAGAAATCAACCTAGAATGATCTAAATTTTTCTTTAAACTTAGTAGAATCTGGTTGGGATTTACTGGTTTTATAAGGTAATCGGCTATTTTATTGCCAATGGCCTCTTCCATAATATATTCTTCTTCGCTTTTGGTAATCATTACCACTGGAAGGTTATCTTGTTTTTCCTTAATTTCGTTTAAAGTTTCTAAGCCCGTTAGCCCTGGCATATTTTCATCTAAAAAAACAATATCGAAAGTATGATCCTCTAGAATGTCAACAGCCTCTGTTCCACTATTACAAGTAGTGACATCGTAGTTTTTTTTCTCAAGAAATAAAATGTGGGGTTTTAACAAATCGATTTCATCGTCTACCCAAAGTATTTTTATTTTAGTCATTTTTTTAATTTTTGTAAAATTATAAGTAATAGGCCCAATTTATAATTAATGGGGCGATTTTATTAAAGCTTATGGCCATCTTTATATATTTGTAACTCTTTAAAGCTAAAAATCGACACTTGAATAAACTTAAAATATTAAACGACCCAATTTACGGATTTATTACTATCCCAAACACGCTTATTTTCGATTTAATCCAGCATAGGTATTTTCAAAGACTGCGCAGAATCACACAAATGGGCATGTCGCATTTGGTATATCCTGGCGCTAACCATACTCGGTTCCATCATGCTATAGGCTGTGTACACTTAATGCAAAAGGTAGTGAATGTACTTCGTTTTAAGGCAGTTGCCATTTCTGTAGAAGAAGAAGAAGCTTTATACATGGCTATCTTATTACACGATATAGGTCATGGACCTTTCTCTCACGCTATGGAACATAGCATTGTAAATAATGTTTCGCATGAGCAAATTTCGTTATTGTTTATGGAGCGTTTAAATGAAGAATTTAACGGAAGTTTAACGCTAGCCATTAAGATTTTTAAAGGAGAATACCCCAGATTATTTATGTGCCAGCTCATCTCTGGACAATTGGACATGGATCGAGCAGATTATTTAAAACGAGATAGTTTTTATACTGGCGTTGCAGAGGGAAACATTAATAGTGAACGGTTAATTACGATGCTAAACGTTGTGGACGATGCCTTGGTCGTTGAAGAAAAAGGGATTTATAGCGTCGAAAAATTTATTATCGCAAGACGTTTAATGTATTGGCAGGTGTATTTGCACAAAACAGGTTTGGTGGCAGAGCAATTGCTTATTCGGGTTTTAAAAAGAGCTAAAGAACTCACTATTAATGGAGCTATTTTAGGCGCAAGTAAGCCACTTCAGTTTTTTTTAGAAAATAAAATTGCATTTAAAGACTTTAATGATAGTACCTTAAAAATATTTTCAGAATTAGATGATTACGATATTGTTTCTGCCATGAAAGCCTGGCAATATCATGACGATTTTGTGTTAAGTAATCTGTGCGCGATGATTATCAATAGAAATTTGCTTAAAATCAAGATGAAAAAAAAGAAAATAAAAGAAGAGGTTTTAAAAACCCGTAAAGAAATTTTTAAAAATAAACACAATATAACCGACGCAGAGGCAGCTTACTTTGTGTTTACCGGAAGCATTTCAAACCAAGCTTACGAAACAGATAAACAAAACATAAACATTTTACATAAATCAGGGAAAATTGAGGATATTGTTAAAGCATCCGATCATTTAAACCTTAAAGCATTATCTAAGCCCATTACCAAACATTATATTTGCTATCCAAAGAATCAATAAAAAATTATTTTTAACAGCTTGGTTATGTGGGGCGACCAGTAAGAAAATGCAATAAACACAAGTACATGAAAAACTTTAGTACATTTTTCCTATTTTTGCAACAACATAAAAACAACCTTTTTTAAGTGTGAAATTTACAGCACAGCAAATAGCAGGTATATTAGATGGTGATATTGAGGGCAACCCTGATATTGAAGTGTATAAATTATCTAAAATAGATGAGGGGTCGGAGGGGTCTATAACTTTCTTGGCAAACCCTAAGTATAATGCATATTTGTATTCTACAAAAGCATCTATTGCAATAGTCAATAAAGAGTTTAAACCAGACGCGAAAGTAAGCACCACTTTAATTAAAGTGGATGACGCTTATTTGGCTTTTTCTAAAATTCTAGAATATTATAATTTAGTGAAGCTCAATAAATTTGGAATAGAAGAGCCTTCGTTTATTTCTAAAACGGCTACATATGGCGAGGGCGTTTATTTAGGAGCCTTTTCATATTTAGGAGAAAAGGTGAAGTTAGGGCGTAATGTTAAGATTTTTCCCAATTCTTACATTGGAGACAATGTTGTAATTGGTGATAATACTGTTGTTTTTGCAGGGGTTAAAATCTACTCTGAAACCGTAATAGGCAGCGATTGTGTTATCAATTCTGGCGTTATTATAGGGGCCGATGGATTTGGCTTTGCGCTAAGCGATAATGGTGAATACAAAAAAATTCCACAAATTGGTAATGTTATTATCGAAGATTTTGTAGATATTGGTGCCGCAACAACTATAGATAGGGCCACAATGGGGTCTACTATAATAAAAAGTGGTGTTAAGCTGGATAATCACATACAAATAGCCCATAATGTTGAAATAGGTAAAAACACAGTCATTGCCTCACAAACAGGAATTGCGGGGTCAACTAAAATTGGTGAAAACTGTATGATTGGTGGACAGGTAGGTATCGTAGGACATATAACTATAGGCAATAATGTAAAAATACAAGCGCAATCGGGAATTGGCAGAAATGTAAAGGATAATGAAACCTTACAAGGTTCTCCAGCCATAGCGCTAAGTGATTATAACAAGTCTTATGTCCATTTTAAAAACCTACCAAAGATTGTTAAAGATATTAATGATTTAGATAAAAAAATTCATGGCGATAGTTAGTACAGATGTCAGGCAAAGAACCATACAAAAGGATGTATCCTTAACAGGTGTGGGTTTGCATACAGGTAAAAATGTAATCTTAACATTTAAACCTGCAAAAGAAAATACAGGATTTGTATTTCAGCGTATAGATTTAGAAGGCACACCAAAGATTGAAGCTGATGCCAATTATGTTACCAATACCCAACGCGGCACTTGCCTAGAAAAAAATGGGGTTGTTATTCAAACCTCAGAGCATGTGTTAGCAGCTTTAGTGGGCTTGGATATTGATAACGTTATTATCGAACTAAATCAATCTGAACCTCCAATCATGGACGGGTCGTCAAAGTTTTTTGTTGAAGCTCTTGAAAAAGCAGGCATTGAAGAACAAGAGGCTTTTAGAGAGGAATACGAAGTAACCGATATTATTTCGTATACCGACGAGGAATCTGGTAGCGAAATACTCGTCATGCCTTCAAAAGAGTACCAGATTACAACTATGGTAGATTTTGGAACTAAGGTTCTAGGAACTCAAAATGCTACCTTGAATCAAATTTCCGATTTTAAGAAAAGTATATCCAATTCCCGAACTTTTAGCTTTCTCCATGAAATTGAAATGTTATTGGAAAATGGTTTGATAAAAGGTGGTGACTTAAATAATGCCATTGTTTATGTAGACAAACCGTTGTCTACAGAGACTATGGAAAAGTTAAGAGCTGCTTTTAAAAAGGACTCTATTGCCGTAAAACCAAACGGTATTTTAGATAATTTAACCTTGCACCACCCCAATGAAGCAGCAAGACACAAACTACTTGATGTTATTGGAGACTTAGCCCTTGTTGGCACACGAATTCGTGGAAAAGTGATTGCCAATAAACCAGGGCATTTTATAAACACACAGTTTGCGAAAAAGCTATCGAAACTTATAAGAAATGAAAGACGTAACAACGTTCCTAATATCGATATAAATCAGACGCCCTTAATGGACGTCACTCAGATTATGGATATGTTGCCACACAGGCAGCCTTTTTTACTAATAGACAAAGTGTTTGAGCTTAGTGACAGCCATGTTATAGCCTTAAAAAATGTTAGTATAAACGAAGAGTTTTTTAAAGGCCATTTTCCAGGAGCTCCCGTGATGCCTGGTGTTTTAATAGTAGAAGCTATGGCACAAACAGGAGGTGTTTTAGTTTTAAACACAGTTCCAGATCCAGAAAATTACCTCACGTTTTTCATGAAAATGGATAAAGTGAAATTTAAACAAAAAGTAGTCCCTGGCGACACATTAATTTTTAAGTGTTCCTTAATAACACCTATTCGTCGTGGTATATGCCACATGCAAGGCTACGCATATGCAAATGGTAAACTTTGTGCAGAAGCAGAGCTCATGGCACAAATCTCTAAAGTAAAATAAAATATGAATCAACCACTTGCATATGTCCACCCAGGGGCAAAAATCGCAAAAAATGTTGTAATAGAACCCTTTACAACCATACACAATAATGTTATAATTGGAGAGGGCACATGGATAGGTAGTAATGTTACTATTATGGAAGGTGCCAGAATAGGAAAAAATTGTAATATCTTTCCAGGCTCGGTAATATCTGCTGTACCACAAGATCTAAAATATAATGATGAAGATACTACGGTAGAAATTGGCGACAATGTAACCATTAGAGAATGTGTCACTATAAATAGAGGTACTTCTGATAGAATGAAAACCGTTATAGGCAATAACTGCTTAATTATGGCCTATTGCCATATTGCGCACGATTGTGTTGTTGGTGATAATTGTATTTTTTCGAACAACAGTACACTTGCAGGCCATATAACCATTGGTGATTATGTGGTTTTGGCCGGTATGACTGCAGTACACCAATTTGTGTCTATTGGGAACCATTCGTTTGTAACAGGAGGGTCTTTGGTTAGAAAAGATGTACCACCTTATGTGAAGGCTGCTAGAGAACCGTTATCTTATGTGGGGATTAACTCTGTAGGATTGAGAAGGCGTGGTTATACCACAGATAAAATAAGAGAAATTCAAGATATTTATCGCATCCTCTATCAGAAAAACTATAATAACACACAAGCCTCAGAGATTATTGAAGCAGAAATGGAAGCGACACCCGAACGGGACGAAATACTTCAGTTTATCAAAAATTCTCATAGAGGTATCATGAAAGGGTATTTCAAATCAAACTAAACTATAGATAGAAACTAGTATCGTTTCGATATAAATAGTTTTTACACATTATTAACACACATGGAATTTGTTAATACAACAGGTTCCATATTTTAAAACAAAATACAGCATCCTATGGCTACAACATCAGATATTAGAAACGGATTGTGCATTCGATATAATAATGACATCTATAAAATTACAGAATTTTTACACGTGAAACCAGGTAAAGGCCCTGCTTTTGTAAGAACAAAAATGAAAAGCGTAACCAATGGAAAGGTTTTGGAAAATACATTTTCTGCAGGACATAAGTTAGACGATGTTCGTGTGGAAACCCATAAGTTTCAGTTTTTATACCACGATGGGGAATATTTCCATTTTATGAACACTGAAGATTATTCTCAAATTACACTTTTAGAAGCTGCTTTAGATAGCCCAGAATTAATGAAAGAAGGGGAAGTGGTTACAGTTCTTATTAACTCTGAAGACAACATGCCACTTTCTGTGGATATGCCTGCAAGTGTTATTTTAGAAGTTACTGCAACAGAACCCGGAATTAAAGGCAACACCGCAACAAATGCGACCAAACCTGCAACTGTAGAAACGGGTGCCATTGTAAACGTTCCTTTATTTATAAATGAAGGGGACAAGATAAAAGTTGAGACAGAAAAAGGAACCTATAAAGAACGTGTTAAAGAATAAATACACCACTGGCATTTGCATTTCAAAACTATAAAGGCTTTAAATTTATCATATAAGTATTGAGGTCTATTGTTAATTCAGCATATTAGCCTTTGCAATTCATACGTTTTTATTAATTTTATTTCAAATGAAATTCTCTACTCCCTATACTTTATTACAAATAGCAGAATTAATCAATTGTCGCTTTATCGGTGATGATGATTTCCCTGTGTTGGGCATGAATGAAATACATGTTGTAACATCTGGAGATATTGTTTTTGTAGACCATCCCAAATATTATGATAAGGCTCTTAATTCTGCAGCAACTATCATTTTAATCAATAAGGAAGTAGAATGTCCTGAAAACAAAGCGCTATTAATTAGTGACGACCCGTTTCGCGATTTTAATAAACTCACCGAGTATTTCAAGCCATTTCAGCAGAGCAATCAAGGCATTTCAGATTCTGCTATTATTGGAAAGAATACGATAATCCAACCCAATTGTTTTATTGGAAATAATGTTATTATTGGTGATGACTGCGTAATCCATTCCAATGTAAGTATTTATGATGATACTATTATAGGCAATCAGGTTACCATTCATTCAGGAACCGTTCTTGGGGGCAGCGCTTTTTATTATAAAAACAGACCTGAAGGTTTTGATCAATTAAAATCTGGTGGGCGCGTGGTCATTGAAAACCATGTAGATCTAGGCGCACTATGTACTATTGATAGAGGCGTTAGTGCAGATACTAGAATAGGGGAGGGCAGTAAAATAGACAACCAAGTACAAATAGGCCATGATACTGTTATTGGTAAAAAATGCTTAATTGCATCACAAGTGGGTATCGCAGGTTGTGTGGTTATAGAAGATAATGTTACCATTTGGGGACAAGTGGGTATTACCAGTGGTATCACTATTGGTGCAAAAGCTGTGATTCAAGCACAATCGGGCGTAAGCAAATCACTTCAGGGCGGAAAAACCTATTTTGGGTGTCCGGCGGAAGACGTTAGGGTGAAATTAAAAGAGTTAGCCATGATTAAAAGAATCCCGCAATTATTTGAACTTTTAAAATCAAAAAAATAAACCGTAAATTTGACGGAAGTACAATCAATATAAGTACTTTTGTTAATCTTTATTTAAAAAAAATAACAAAAATGAGTGTTTTAGTAAACAAAGATTCAAAAATCATAGTTCAAGGTTTTACAGGTAGTGAAGGAACTTTTCATGCCAGTCAAATGATTGAATACGGCACGAACGTAGTAGGGGGTGTTACTCCAGGAAAAGGAGGACAAACACATCTTGATAAACCCGTTTTTAACACGGTTCTAGAGGCTGTCCAGAATGTTGGAGCAGATACTACTATTATTTTTGTACCACCAGCTTTTGCAGCCGATGCGATTATGGAAGCTGCCGATGCCGGTATTAAGGTTATTATTACCATTACCGAAGGCATTCCTGTAGCAGATATGATAATTGCTGCAAACTATATTAAAAATAAAGACTGCAGACTTATTGGTCCTAACTGCCCAGGTGTTATTACACCAGGTGAAGCAAAAGTAGGGATCATGCCAGGTTTTGTGTTCAAAAAAGGAAAAATAGGAATTGTTTCTAAATCGGGAACCTTAACCTATGAAGCTGCCGACCAAGTGGTAAAACAAGGATTGGGTATTACCACTGCTATAGGTATTGGTGGAGACCCTATTATTGGTACTACAACAAAAGAAGCGGTTGAATTATTGATTAACGATCCTGAAACTGAAGCTGTAGTAATGATTGGTGAAATTGGTGGACAATTGGAAGCAGATGCGGCCCATTGGTATAAAGCCAGTGGAAGTAAAAAACCCATTATTGGATTTATTGCTGGTGAAACAGCTCCTGCAGGTCGTACTATGGGACATGCTGGTGCTATAGTTGGTGGTAGCGATGATACCGCCCAAGCTAAAAAAGAAATCATGCGGGCTTGTGGCATACATGTAGTAGATTCTCCTGCTGAAATAGGAAAAAAAGTAGCCGAAGTTCTGGGGTAATTATAACTTATATATATCTAAAACCTCACGGTAATTTGTGAGGTTTTTTTATTTGTTGCCATTTGGATTTATTATATTTGAAATTACACTTTTTTAAAATTTATTTTAACTAACTGATTATATAAATGAAATTACTAGAAGGAAAAACAGCCATCATTACCGGAGCAAGTAGAGGTATAGGAAGAGGTATCGCTCAAGTGTTTGCAGCGCAAGGTGCCAATATTGCATTTACTTATAGTTCATCTGTAGAAGCTGCTAATGCATTGGAAGAAGAATTGAATGCTTTGGGTATTAAGGCGAAAGGGTATAAAAGCAATGCCGCCAATTTTGAGGAGTCGCAAAAGCTTGCAGAAGATGTTGTAGCAGCATTTGGAAGTATTGATATTTTGGTAAACAATGCAGGGATTACAAAAGACAACCTGTTAATGCGTATCACAGAAGAAGATTTCGATACGGTAATTGAAGTAAACTTGAAGTCTGTTTTTAATATGACAAAAGCTGTTCAAAAAACAATGCTTAAGCAACGTAAAGGCTCTATTATTAATATGAGCTCTGTAGTTGGGGTGAAAGGAAATGCCGGACAAACCAATTATGCGGCTTCCAAAGCAGGTATTATTGGTTTTTCGAAATCGGTTGCTCTAGAGCTTGGTTCTAGAAATATTAGAAGCAATGTAATCGCTCCTGGTTTTATTGAAACGGAAATGACGGCAAAATTAAATGAAGATGTGGTAAAAGGATGGCGTGCCAACATTCCATTAAAACGTGGCGGAACTCCTGAAGATGTGGCCAATGCATGCGTGTTTTTAGCAAGTGATTTAAGTGCGTATATCACAGGTCAAACCATTAATGTAGATGGTGGTATGTTGACTTAGTTTATGGCGTTCCTGCGAAGGCACGAATTTCATTAATAGAAGCTTTATGCATCATGCCATTAGAAACGCTTATATATATTATAATTGCTGGAATATTAGCGCTATTTATAGCGCTTTTTCAGTATAAATATAAATCAAAAGGACATCAAACCTTAACTAAGGTGTTTGTTTTTTTAAGGTTTGCAACGTTATTTAGCATTTTTGTACTGTTAATCAATCCGAAATTTGAGCAACTTAAGCTTTATAATGAAAAACCTAATTTGGTTATTGCCATTGATAATTCAAGTTCTGTAAAGTATTTAAAACAGGACCACCATGTTTTGGACTTGGTTAAGCGTTTAAAAAATAATGCTGCACTAAAAGAAAAATTTGATATCGCCTTTTATTCCTTCGGAAAAAAAGTCCTTAACACCGATACCCTTACTTTTTCTGAACGAGAGACCCATATTGATAAACTCTTTAGTCAACTCTCACAAGTCTACAACACCACCATTGCCCCAACTGTTTTTATAAGTGACGGTAACCAAACCTATGGAAACGACTATAGTATTGCGGCGAAAACCTATAATCAACCCCTATATCCTGTAATTTTAGGCGATACCATTACGTATACCGATTTAAAAATACAGCAATTAAACGTTAATAAATACGCCTATTTAAAGAATGAGTTTCCTGTAGAAGCGCTATTGTCTTATAGTGGGAACAGTGAAGTGCACACGGCTTTTGAAATATATTTAGGCAACACGAAAATTTATAACAAAACCATCCATTTTTCAAAAACGAAAAACTCTGAAATACTAAACCTAAGCTTGCCCGCTAATCAAGCTGGAGTCCGTACTTATAAAGCGGTATTGCAACCCGTTTCCAATGAAAAAAACACGGTAAATAACACTAAAAATTTTGCTGTTGAAGTAATCGATCAGAAAACCAAAATAGCGCTTGTTAGCACTCTTTTACATCCAGACCTCGGGATGTTTAAAAAAAGTATTGAAAGCAACGAGCAGCGCGCCGTTACTATTGTTAAGCCTCAAGAGGCTCTTGAAAAACTACAGGAGTTTCAATTGTTTATTTTGTACCAGCCAAACCCATCATTCGAGAATTTGATGAGTGCTTTAAACAATCAAAAAACAAATAGTTTAACCGTCGCAGCGACTAAAACCGATTTGCACTTTTTAAATAGGATTTCAGAACACTATCAATTTGAAATCACAAATCAAACAGAAGATTTTCAAGCCGAGCGCAATATAAATTATGCTCCATTTCTACTTGAAAACTTAGACTTTGAGTCTTTTCCACCATTAAAATCAAATTATGGAGCCGTTTTGTTTTCATCAGCCTATGAAACCCTTTTAAATAAAAAAGTTAATACAGTTTCCACAACCGAGCCTCTATGGGCAACATTTGAAATAAATGGAAAAAGGGAAGGCCTCTTGCTTGGCGAAAATATTTGGCAATGGCGTGCACAGAGTTTTGTAAACACCAAATCGTTCGCTAATTTTGATCGTTTTATAGAAAACCTTATCCAATACTTGGCATCTAGCAAGCAACGCGATAGATTAAATATAACATACGAGGCCTCGTATAATGGTAATCAAAGCGTGATGATGGAGGCGCAAGTATTCGATAAAAACTATGTGTTTGATGCAAGAGAGCGGCTCACGATTTACGTTAAGGACGAGCTTTCGAAAACAGAGAAATCTTTTTCATTTGTTCTTAAAAATAACGCTTATCAAGTCGATTTAAGCAATTTACCCGCCTCCCAATATCACTTTAGAGTTGTTGCAGAACAGGGGAATATTTCAAAATCTGGAACCTTCCATATTTTAGATTATAATGCGGAGCAGCAATTTTTGAATGCGAATGTATCTAAACTACAACAATTAGCAATGAGCAGCCAAGGCACGTCTTATTTTATTGCCCGAACAGAAAGTCTAGAAAACGACTTAATAAACGACAGTCGGTTCCAAACCATTCAAAAAAGCCAAAAGAGCAACACGTCCTTAATTGATTGGAAATATTTGCTCTTTATAATAGCTTTAAGCTTATCTCTAGAATGGTTTTTAAGAAAATATAACGGCTTGATTTAAAGCGTTCTTAAAAACGTTTCATACCAGTGTACTAGGCATGAATGGATAATAACGGCATATCTAAGCCAGAAGACATCATCCGTGTTTTGCTTTTGTGGATCAATGACGACCAAAACCCATATTCAAAGGGAACCATAATTAATATATCGGGCTGGTACGCTAATAATTCTTTCTTTATTTCTTCTATAACAGCTTCAGATTGAACACTTTTATAAAAATAAGAGACTTCTTCTAAAGGTTCTAGAAGTTCTGTATTACTTTCTAAACTTGACACCTTATCGTTAACATGAAAAACATTTAATTCAGAATTAAATTTTCGTGTAGTTTGCTTTATTCTATTTAAAATGGCATCGTTAACCCCTCTATTAAGATCACATGCAAACAATATTTTAGTCACCCCCTTAAATTTGGCTTTAAGCGGTACTGCCAAAATAGGAATTTTGATTTTATGAATGGCTTCAGAAGTGGTACTGCCCAATAAATCGCCATCCAGGGTTTTAACATGCATGCCCATAACCACCATTTCAGCATGATGTTCCTTAATTGCGCGTTTTAATTGATTAAAGAAATTACCCATTGCAAAATCGGCTGTGATATCAATACCATGGGTTTCAGAAAGCTTTTGAACACGGTTTTCTACTTTGGTTTTTGCAGCATCTATGGATTGTAAAATGCTCTTATAGGGCAGCCTCGCGTGTACCGCATGAACGGACACAATATATAGGTTGAAAACAACTAACTTAGCGCCTGTTTTTTTTGCTATTCCAATGGCGTATTCAGTGGCGTTTTTAGCTTCTTGGGAGAAATCTGAAGCAACGATAATGGTATTCATTTTACTCATGTTTTTGTGTGAATTTTGTAGCTTAAAAGTACAAATTAAATACTCAAATACAGCTACATTAACACACATTTAAACATCATCATTATACCGTTTTAATGGTATAAAAACTATATAAATAGCTTATATTTGTCAATTAACAAAATACATTTATGGAAAAAATACCTAAAATTGCCTTACCTTTTATTATTGTTGCAGTAATACTGCTTGTTTTACTTACCAAATCTGCTGTAACCATTGGTTCTGGCCAAGCAGGAGTGCTATATAAAACCTTTGACAATGGTGTTGTTACAGACCAACCCCCAATGGGCGAAGGCTTTCATATTGTAGCGCCATGGAACACTGTGTTTATCTATGATGTTAGACAACAAGAAATTCCAGAAAAAATGACTGCTTTATCTTCTAACGGACTTGATATTAGATTAGAAGCATCTGTTTGGTTTCAACCAGATTATAAAAATTTAGGAAAGTTACATCAAGAGAAGAGTGAGATGTATAAAGAGCGCGTCTTGCTTCCCGCTATTCGATCTGCAGCAAGAAGTGTTGTGGGACGATATACTCCAGAGCAATTATATTCTAGTAAACGGGATGCTATTCAGCAGGAAATTTTTGAAGAAACAAAAAAAATAGTTGAAGATCAATACATCCAGATCAATGAGGTTTTAGTTCGTGATGTAACCTTGCCACCAACGATTAAAGACGCTATTGAACGCAAATTAAAGCAAGAGCAAGAATCTTTAGAATATGAATTTAGATTGGTTACTGCTGCAAAAGAAGCTCAAAAAGTAATTATAGAAGCGGAAGGTAAAGCAGAATCTAATAGAATTTTAAGCGCCTCTTTAACTGATAAAATCCTACAAGACAAAGGTATAGATGCTACAGTTAAACTATCGGAATCGCCTAATAGTAAAGTTATCGTTATTGGTTCTGGTAAAAATGGTATGCCTTTAATTTTAGGAAATCAATAAATTAATACGTTTATATATAAATTTTATGTTTTTTTCTGGGAATTTAAACATAAATTACAGATATTTGCATAAATTAAAAAAGACCATGAGCTTTATTCAATCACATCATCATCATTTTCAAGTTTACGCTCAAGCGAAGTGAAAATGTATTGAATAAAATCAACATATATTTTAAACCCGTTTGAGACAATCAAGCGGGTTTTTTTAATTTTAATTCCGAGTAGATTGTTTCAAACTCATAAAAACAAGACAATGAGTAAATTAAGAATTGCAATACAAAAATCGGGACGTCTAAACGAAGACTCCATGGCCATTTTAAAAGATATCGGTATTTATATCGATAATGGCAAAGACCAATTAAAAGCTTCGGCTAAAGGGTTTCCAGTAGAGGTGTTTTATTTAAGAAATGGCGATATCCCTCAATATTTAAAGGATGGTGTAGTAGATGCAGCCATTATTGGAGAAAACGTTTTAATTGAAAATGGAAATGGTATAAAAATTGCCGAAAAACTGGGGTTTTCATCATGTAGAGTTTGTATCGCTATCCCTAAATCTGCGAAGTACTCGGGAGTTCAAGATTTAGAGGGCAAACGAATAGCGACATCCTATCCTAATACAGTACAAGACTATTTAGACAAGAAAGGGGTAAAAGCAGAACTTCATATTATTAATGGATCTGTTGAAATAGCGCCAAGTATCGGACTCGCAGATGTTATTTGCGATATTGTTTCTAGTGGAAGCACGCTTTTTAAAAACAATTTAAAAGAAGTAGAGACAATTTTAAAATCGGAGGCTGTCTTAGCCGTTTCACCAAAATTAAGTGAAGAAAAGCAAGCCATCTTAGATCGAATATTGTTCAGGATTCAGTCCGTTTTAAAAGGAAGAGAGTCCAAGTATATTTTATTGAACGCTCCCAATGATAAAATCCAAGATATTATCAATGTATTGCCAGGCATGAAAAGCCCAACGGTTTTGCCTTTGGCAGAAGCGGGATGGAGCTCGGTTCACTCGGTAATCAGTAAAAATCAATTTTGGAATGTCATTGATGAATTAAAAGCAAATGGTGCACAAGGCATTTTGGTTTGTCCCATTGAAAAAATGGTGCTATAACTAGTCTTTATGTGAAATTCATCATATAAAAACGAATGTTGCACTTAGAACAAGGTTTGCAATGCAATATAAAGTTTATCATGCAGAGCAAAGTTTGTCATTCTAGGTAAAGTTTATCATGCAGAGCGACGTTTACAATTCAAGCTAAAGTTTTCCATTCTTAGCGAAATTTGTCATTCAGAGCGAAGTTTGTCATTCAGAGCGAAGCGAAGAATCTAATTAAATAAGCAGGTTTATAAAATGCAAATATTAAACAACCCTAATAAAAACCAATGGTCTGAGATTTTAAAAAGACCCACACAAACAGTTGGGGACATTGAGGATATCGTGAATCGTGTTTTTAGCGACGTAAGAAAAGAAGGAGATAAAGCCATCGCAAAATATACCGAACGTTTTGACAACGTGATTTTAGATAACCATACGATAACGTCTAATGAGCTTGATGCAGCAGCAGCAAATGTCCCTATAGCACTTCAAGAGGCCATAAGGCTTGCAAAACAAAATATAGAAGCATTCCATCACGCACAAAAAACCACCAGAATAGAGGTGGAAACGGCGGTAGGCGTTACGTGTTGGCAAGAAAAACGCCCTATTCAAAACGTTGGATTATACATTCCTGGAGGTACAGCACCTTTATTCTCAACTATTTTAATGTTGGCAATACCAGCACAACTAGCGGGATGTAAAGAAATTGTGCTCTGTTCTCCTCCAAATAAAGAAGGCCACTTAGCGCCCGAAATGTTGTTTGCTGCAAAACTTTGCGGTGTTACAAAAATTATTAAAGTTGGTGGTATACAGGCCATTGCCGGACTTACATTTGGTACAGAAACCATTCCGCAAGTCCATAAAATATTTGGTCCGGGCAATCAATTTGTTACGGTGGCAAAACAAATTGCCACTAAATTCGGGGTCGCAATAGATATGCCAGCAGGACCAAGTGAATTGTTAGTTGTGGCCGATGATACTGCCAATGCTGCTTATGTAGCCTCCGACCTATTGAGTCAAGCCGAGCACGGTACAGACAGTCAGGTCGTATTGGTATCTACATCTAAAAACTTTTTGCATAAGGTTTCAGAAGCGCTTGAAATTCAAGTAAAATCACTTCCACGCCGTGCTATTGCAGAAAAAGCTATAGCCAATTCAAAGTTGATTTATATGGAACATGATGTAGTAGCACTGGATTTGATTAATGAATATGCTCCTGAACATTTTATCATTTGTTGCGAAAATGAAGATTTTTATGTGCAAGGCATTGTTAATGCTGGCTCCGTGTTTATCGGGAACTACACTCCAGAAAGTGCTGGCGATTATGCTTCAGGAACCAACCATACACTTCCAACAAATGGATTTGCAAAAGCTTATTCTGGGGTAAATTTGGATAGTTTTTTAAAAAGTATGACGTTTCAAAAAATAACACAAGAAGGATTAAAAAACATTGGACCTGCTATTGAATTAATGGCAGCAGCAGAAGGCTTGGAAGCCCATAAAAATGCGGTTTCAATTCGACTAAAAGATATATTTAATTACTAATTTAATGAGGCACTAAAGCTCTTCTTATACTTGTTGGGAGCGTGCAAAAGCAAGATGAACATTCAAGATTTAATCCGTCAAAATATAAAAGCATTAAAACCGTATTCGTCTGCAAGAGATGAATTCCAAGGTGTTACAGATGATATGGTTTTTTTGGATGCCAATGAAAATCCTTTTCAAAACGGTGTCAATAGATATCCTGATCCGCAGCAGCATAACGTAAAATTACTTTTGTCTAAAATAAAAAACGTGGCGACACAGAATATCCTTCTAGGAAATGGGAGTGACGAAGTGTTAGACTTGCTTTTTAGGGCTTTTTGTGAACCCCATCAGGATAATATCATAACCTTGCCCCCAACGTATGGCATGTACGAAGTATTGGCAAATATAAACGCCGTAGATAGTATCAAGGTAAATTTATCAGAACGTTTCGAACCTAAAGTGGATGAGATTTTATCCGTAGCAAATAAAAACAGTAAACTACTCTTTTTATGTTCGCCAAACAATCCGTCTGGGAACAGCTTTAAAACTTCGGATATTGAAACACTTTTAAATCGTTTTAAAGGTTTAGTGATAATCGATGAGGCCTATATCGATTTTTCAGATGAAGCAAGCTGGCTGGAAAAACTACCCTTATATCCTAATTTGGTTATTACGCAAACCCTTTCAAAAGCCTATGGCATGGCTGGGATCCGATTAGGTATTTGTTATGCTTCTGCAGACATTATTTCGGTTTTAAATAGAATTAAAGCACCATACAACGTAAATGAACTAACCCAGTTACGCGCCATAGAACGACTTGAAAAGGAAGAGGAAGTCGCTAAAGAAATAGAAGCAATAAAGGCACAACGAAATCTGTTGATAACAGAGTTAAAATCGATAGATTTTATATCTAAAATTTACCCTACAGACGCTAATTTCGTTATGGTAAAGGTAGATGATGCCAATAAACGCTACACGCAACTTATAGAAAAAGGTATTGTTATACGAAACCGTACTACGCAACCGGGTTGTGAAAATGCTTTAAGGCTTACTGTTGGCACTTTAGAGGAGAATACAAAATTGATAAAAACATTAGTAGCTTTACAAGCCGTTTAAGTTTGTAGATTTTTATAAAAATTAATATGAAAAAAGTTTTATTTATTGATCGCGATGGTACTATCGTTAATGAACCGCCTATTGATTATCAACTGGATAGTTTTGAGAAATTAGAGTTTTACCCTAAAGTTTTTCAGTATTTAAGTAAAATCGCCCAAGAATTGGATTTCGAGCTGGTAATGGTTACCAATCAAGATGGTTTGGGTACCGATTCTTTTCCTGAAAACACCTTTTGGCCTGTACATAATTTTATTATTAAGAGTTTTGAAGATGAGGGTGTTGTGTTTAAGAAACAGCATATCGACCGAACTTTTGATGAAGATAATGCACCTACAAGAAAGCCAGGAACAGCGTTACTAACCGAGTATTTTTCAGAACATTATGATTTAGAAAACTCCTTTGTAATAGGCGATCGATTAACAGATATCGCATTAGCTAAAAATTTAGGAGCCAAAGGAATATTGATGGTTAAAGACCGTTTAGTAGAAGATCATGAGTTGGCAGATTTTGTGGCATTGCAAACTACCGATTGGTCAGAAATTTATGCCTTTTTAAAAGCAGAAGAACGCTCGGGAAGCATCACTAGAAACACTAACGAAACTAAAATAAGCATACACCTCAATCTAGATGGCACAGGGAAAAGTAATATTGACACCGGTATTGCCTTTTTTGATCATATGTTAGATCAAATTGCCCGCCACGGACAGATCGATTTAGATATTAAAGTAATAGGAGATTTAGAGGTGGACGAGCATCATACCATTGAAGATACTGCTATTACTTTAGGCGAATTGTTCAATTCCCTTTTAGGAAACAAATTAGGTATTGAACGTTATGGCTTCTGTTTACCTATGGACGATTGCTATGCGCAAGCGGCTATTGATTTTGGAGGTAGAAATTGGCTGGTTTGGGAAGCCGATTTTAAACGTGAAATGGTAGGTAAAATGCCTACGGAAATGTTTTACCATTTCTTTAAATCATTTACCGATGGTGCCAAATGTAATTTGAATATTAAAGCAGAAGGTGTTAATGAACACCATAAAATTGAAGCCATATTTAAAGTTTTTGCCAAAGCTATCAAAATGGCAGTAAAACGTGATATCGAAAAAATGATATTGCCCAGTACTAAAGGAATGCTGTAAAAGCAAATAATCCAGGTTTACACGGTTATATACCAATGTAAATCAAAAAAACAAAAAATCATTTGAAAATTGTAATTATCAATTATGGTGCAGGAAACATTAAAAGCATTCAATTTGCTTTTAAACGCCTAGGTGTTCAGGCTATATTATCAAATAATCCAGAAGAAATACTTAAGGCCGATAAAATTATCTTTCCAGGTGTAGGCGAGGCGAGTACGGCCATGCATATGTTAAAAGAAAGCGGTTTAGATATCCTAATACCTAAACTAACGCAGCCCGTGCTAGGCATTTGTTTGGGTATGCAATTGTTGTGTGAGTTTACAGAGGAAGGAAATACAAAAGGCCTTGGCATTTTTGATACTAAAGTAAAACGTTTTTCAAATTCTGTAAAAGTACCACAAATGGGATGGAACACGATAAAGGATTTGAAATCGGATTTATTTAAAGATATCAAAGAGAATGAGTACATGTATTTGGTACACAGTTATTATGCCGAACACTGTGCACAGAGTATAGCAAAAACAGATTATGGCATTAATTACGCGTCTGCTTTGCAGCATAATAATTTCTATGGGGTTCAATTTCATCCAGAAAAGAGTAGTTTAGCTGGTGAAAAAATATTGAAGAATTTTTTAAATCTAGATATTTAAAAACATGAACTCCTAAAGAATAGCTTCAATAGTGATTTTATAAATAAATAAAAATAATTGAGGAAAAAATGCTAATAAAAGTGTTTATTGATTATCAATATTAAGACCATACTTCTTTTTAATGCTGAATATGCTTCAGTTTTAATAAGAAGTAAAACGTGTTGCCCATAAAAAACTGTGGCTTCCATTAATACCGTTAAGCAAGTTAAAACCTAATTAGCATTTAAAATCCTAATCGTTAACATTTAATATTAAAGCATGAGAATTATACCAGCAATAGATATTATAGACGGGAAATGTGTTCGTTTGACCAAAGGTGATTATGGCACCAAAAAGATTTACAATGAAAGCCCTTTAGAGGTTGCCAAAGCATTTGAAGATTCGGGAATTGAATATTTACACTTGGTCGATTTAGATGGAGCTAAAGCACAGCATATTGTTAATTATAAAGTATTAGAACAAATCTCGTCTAAAACAAGCTTAAAAATCGATTTTGGTGGTGGCTTAAAAGCAAATGAAGATTTACATATCGCCTTTAATTCTGGAGCAAAACAAATTACAGGAGGCAGTATTGCTGTTAAGGACCCTAAAACCTTTGAAGGCTGGATTTCTAAATATGGGGCTTCAAAAATCATATTGGGTGCCGATAGCGATGATGGTAAGATTGCCATAAGCGGTTGGACGGAGCAGAGCGACCAAGAGTTAATTCCATTTATTAAAGGATATCAAAAGAAAAGCATACGTTATGTTATTTGCACCGATATTTCTAAAGACGGTATGCTTGAAGGACCATCGGTAGATTTGTATAAAAAAATTATAGCAGAGTGCAGTAATAGCAGTAGCGACCAATCCATTAAACTGATTGCTTCTGGTGGTATCTCTATAATCGATGAATTGCCTATTTTAAAGGAAATTGGATGTGAAGGCGTTATTATAGGTAAAGCTATTTATGAAAATAGAATCACCTTAAAGCAATTAGAGAAATTTATTTAAATCATTTTCTTTCTATGGTTATTATGATAATAACGAAGAAAACCCCTTAATAGAAATACAATATATGTTAACAAAACGAATCATACCCTGTTTAGACGTTAAAAACGGACGTACCGTAAAAGGCGTTAATTTTGTGGATCTAAGAGATGCTGGCGACCCCGTAGAATTGGCGAAACAATACGCAGATATTGGCGCTGATGAATTGGTGTTTTTAGACATTTCTGCAACCCTGGAAGGACGCACAACTATGTTGGACATGGTTTTACGTGTGGCAGAGCAGGTTAACATCCCTTTTACCGTAGGTGGTGGAATCGCTTCTATAGAAGATGTAGATGCGCTTTTAAAATGTGGTGCAGACAAGGTGTCTATAAACTCCTCGGCCGTTAAAAGACCTGAGTTGATCAATGAATTGTCAGATAAATTTGGAAATCAATGTATTGTTGTGGCTATTGATGCAAAGCAAATTAATGGCCAATGGAAAGTACACTTAGCGGGTGGAAGCATCCCAACGGATATCGATTTATTTGAGTGGGCAAAAGAAGTGGAGACCCGTGGCGCTGGTGAAATTTTATTCACCTCCATGGATCATGATGGAACCAAAAACGGGTTTGCCAATAAGGCTTTGGCTAAACTCTCCAGTTTACTCAATATTCCCATAATAGCTTCTGGGGGCGCAGGTAACGTTCAACATTTTATAGACACCTTTAAGGAAGGCAAAGCAGATGCTGCTTTGGCTGCTAGTGTGTTCCATTTTGGTGAAATCGCTATTCCTGATCTAAAAAAAGAATTAAAAGAAAACAATATAGAGGTACGCCTTTAGTTTATATGCTGTTTCCATTACTTTATGGAGCTTTCAGTATCACATAAATATTAAATCATGACTATTAAATACGATTCAAACGGACTCGTTCCTGCAATTATTCAAGATGCCGTAACTAAAAAAGTTTTGATGTTAGGCTATATGAATGCCGCAGCATACGAAAAAACATTAGAAACCAAACGCGTTACATTTTATAGCCGAAGCAAACAACGCTTATGGACCAAAGGAGAGGAAAGTGGTAACATTTTAAATTTGGTAGATATAAAAAATGATTGTGATAATGATTCACTGCTTATTCAAGTACACCCTGTAGGCCCTACGTGCCACACCGGAACAGATACCTGTTGGAAAGAAGTCAATACATCTACCTACGGCTTTTTCTCGACTTTAGAAGATGTGATTACAGAACGCGTTGCCAATAAAGATACCAATACATCGTATGTAGCGAGTCTTTTTTCAAAAGGGATCAATAAAATAGCGCAGAAAGTAGGTGAGGAGGCAGTAGAAACTGTTATTGAGGCGATGGATGATAACGACGACTTATTTTTATATGAATCTGCCGATTTACTATTTCATTATTTAATGCTGTTACAAGCCAAAGGATTTACTTTAAAAGATATTGAGCAAGAATTAAAAAGCAGGCACAAATAAGCGCTCGATTGCTTTATAAAACTGCTTCATGTTTAAAAAAAAAGCAGGAGTTTTTCTCCTGCTTTTCTTATTGTATTTAGATAGACCCTTTATTAATTTATAGTTAAGGTTTTAATACCTACTAAACCGTAAACGCTTGAGCTGGAATGACTGCTAGATGTAGATTGTAAATAGCATCCTGCTTTAAAGTAATTCTCATCTGCATTTCCTACATTCCCTGACGTGTATAAGGTTTGAACCCTGCTACCGCTTGAGTTTAGCTCGTATAATTTCACAACACTATTTTTCATTGCTAATTCGAAATAGTACTCGGTTCTCATGTTAAAGTTAAAATTAATTGTTTTGCCTTCACCTTCTAATGTTTCGGTAACATAACCAAGAATCCTTAGGTCGATTGAACCGGTTGTTTGGCCCCCACTGCCTTGACATTGTACACGGATAATATCATCAAAGGAGTCGTCTTTTTCATGAATTTGTCCAAAACAAAGTTTTCCTGAAGGCGGTAAATTATCAATTCTAAACTTCCATTTCATAGAACGCTCGGTGCTTGTCGTTCCATCCCAATAGATTTCACTGCTACCGTTCATTTCTCGTAATTCTGTACGAGGGTTGGAGCTGCCTCCACTTGTAGGATTTCCTGGATAGGTTTTAAAATAAGCATACCCATTAGAGCCATAAAACCAACTTGTATTATCGTTTTTAGACGCGTTATCTACATAGCTTAATCCGTTATTGCTACTGTTAACATTTAAAGTACCAGAGTAAGCGTTCAATTTCCAGTTAGCAAGATTTAATATTGAGCTAGCGCTGGATCCGCTAGGTGGTGCTGTTGAGTCTCCTGTACCCCAAGCTTCAAACTCAACAATGTTATTCCAATTATTAACATTGTTTCCATTACAGACCAATCTAATATAGCGCCCAGTAGAATTCGTGATGTCAAACTCTTCAAAAGCATTCGTCGCGCTACTGGATTTGGTGCCAACCAAAGTCCATCCCCCGGAAGAAGAGGCACTGGTATACACTTTAAATTGATATGTTCTGTCTGATGCATACCAAAATATTTTAAGATAATCGATTAAGGCTGTGGATCCTAAATCTACAATAAACGTGGTACCAACGCCGTCTCCAGACCATCTACTTGTAGAAGCTGTGGACCCATCAATGGCTTTAGACGCTGGGTAGGAGGAGTGGGAAGTACTTGCTGAAGCACTAGAGATATTTAATTTCACCGATTTTGACGATTTCGATAGCACTCCTGTTTCAACATCGTCACTCTTGTCTACTTGTAAAACATCATCGTTTACGTGTTCTTTGGAACAGCTTACAAGAAAGAGTGTTGCTATAGCAAATGCTAAATTTGCTGTTTGTTTAAATTTAAATAAGTTCATGTTTGTTGTTTTTAAAAGTTAGTTTAGTCTATCTAAATACAATTATTAAGGGCAAGCATACTTGTATATGCTTAAATCTATTCGAGCTTCTTTTAAGCCCTATAGTATAAGTAGGTTTTTTTAAAACGATATAAGTGTTTACTTTCATTATATTAATAAACAGGTAAATTTTTAATTCGACACATATTGGTTATCCAAACTGGAAAACCAAATGTATTCAATTTTATTAAATATTTAACAGTTAAAATCCTATAAAATGCAAATAAAAACACTACAAATCGTTTTTTATATTTTATTAACTCTAAACAGTTTCTTTTTAATGCAAAAAAAACAAATTAATACAAGGTTCTAATGGTTAATAAAATACCAGACAGGTAAACCTCGTCTAAAAACGTTAATACAAAGCCCATAGGCGCGTAGACATCTTATATTTTATATATATTCGCTTAAATATCGCGAAACACTTCGTTTTAACGATAGAGTTAAGTCTATTTCCCATAAATCAGATTTTATTATGGGTTATCTTTATTTTTAAAGTAATTAGTAATGAAAAAATATTTCTACGTCATAAACCTCCAGTATCTGGGGTATCGTTTTCATGGTTGGCAAAAACAACCTTCGGTAAAAACCTTACACTTAATGGTGGATAGAACCTTGAACTATATTATGGAAGGCAAATATTTTAAGAGTCTTAGTTCTGGACGTACCGACGCTATGGTTTCTGCTGAAAACGCTGCATTTGAATTGTTTTTACACGAACCATTATCAGATCCATCTGCTTTTTTAGAATTGTTTAATTATAATTTGCCGCAGGATATACGTGCCATGGATATTCGTGAGGTAGATGAAACGTTTAATATCATCAACCATTCTAAAGTTAAAGAATATCTTTATCTATTTTCTTTCGGACAAAAAAACCATCCTTTTTGTGCGCCGATCATGACGACTTTTTTAGACGATTTAGATATCACCCTCATGAAGGAAGGCGCTGCATTATTTCAAGGAGAACATTATTATAAATCCTATTGCTACAAACCTAGCGATACGGGTATTTACAATCGAGAAATCCTACTCTGCGAACTTACAGAAAATACCATCTACACAGCTAATTATTTCCCAGAGACCTCCTATATCTTAAGGGTGAAAGCCAAGGGATTTATGCGAAATCAAATACGCTTAATGATAGGGACGCTGGTAGATTTAGGAAAAGGAAAACTAACACTAGACGATATTACGTCTAGCTTATTGCCAGGCAGTACCATAAAGATGGATTATATAGCTCCTGCATCTGGATTGATACTTAATGCCATTGAATTTGAATAAAACCTTCACATCCGTAAAGCTTTCTAGAAAATACTTTTAATAATGTGAATTATACAACTATAAAGCGTAAAGATATAATGCAGAATACGGTGCTTATACCGAACTTTGCACTGTTGATATAAACAGGATTCTATTCTTTTATTAATATAAAAAACAAACACATGAGAAATCTAGTAGGTATTGCAATATTTTTGTTATCGGTAGGTGTTGTAGCCCAGCAAAAACCGAAAGAAGTTAAACAGGAAACTGAAACTAAAATCATCAAAATAAACGATGGTGAAAAAATTATCGAGAAAAAAGTAAAAGTTATTATTAGGGAAGAGGCCGACATATTATTAAATCCAGATGATGAAAACAAAACGAATCAAGAACGCCTCAGTTCTGAAGCTAAAGTAGAAAAAACTGTTTTAGTGGACCATGATGATGATTACGATTATGATAGCTTAACACAAGTGGTTTATTATAAAATTGGAAATGACAACTACATGTTCACACCAAACAAAACTGGCTTTGACATGGCTTCTGAAAATGATAACAACAGCTTCACAAAATTTGGTACGGCTTGGTTTTCGAGTTCCAAAGACCACTATATTGTTAATGATAAAGAACATACGGGTATTGGTTTTTTTGACACTCAAGGAAACCTTGTGGTAGAGTATTACAATACGGACTCACAACAAATCGAAACTAAAACGTACACTATAAAACAGTAGTTTAGAATGTTATTACCTTTTACAAGTCTCGTAATTTTACGAGACTTTTCTGTATTTTTAAAATAAAAAAAATGGCTACACCCATACCTAAAGAGGCTTTAGAGTTTTTAGATAAAGTAAAAAAAAATAACGACCGCGATTGGTTCAATGATCGCAAAACCGAATTTAAAGCTATTGAAGCCCAAGTAAAGGAAGTTTATCATACGGTGTTTGAAAACTTGAAAACACATGACGATGTTGATAAAGTTAAAATGTTCAGAATTTATAGAGACGTGCGTTTTTCAAAGAATAAAGCGCCCTACAAAACCCATTTTGGCGGTGCAATCCATCGCAGAAAACCCAAGTTAAGAGGGAGTTATTACCTTCATATACAACCAAATAACGAATCGTTTATAGCAACAGGGTTTTGGGAACCCAATAAGGAAGATTTATTGAGAATACGTAAGGAATTCGAGAGGGATGATACTGAAATTCGGGACATCCTAAGTGCAAAACTCTTTAAAAACACTTGGGGCGAGTTGCAAGGCGAATCTTTAAAAACCGCACCCCGAGGCTTTAATAAAGATCACCAATCTATAGATTTGATTCGAAAAAAACAGTTTGTATTCACTAAAAAATTTACAGACGAAGCCGTTCTGCAGCCCGATTTTATTGAGCATATTAATGCGGCATTTAAAATTATGCGACCGTACCTCAATTATATGAGCGATGTTTTAACAACGGACTTAAATGGTGTGTCTTCTGTATAAATATATTAAATTACCGAAGAAAATTCTGGGTTTTCTAAAAGTTGGATACAGCTTATTAAACGCTCTTTAATAATTTGCATCATACGCTTATTTAAGGCTGATGCATTTTCAATATACATCTGATATTCCGCTACGGTAAAAAGGCCAATAATCGTGCCTTTCAATGCATTGCGAAATTTGATGTCTTTCTGAATCGCATTTTCAATATAATCCATACGTTTTTCTAAGGGATACTCATAATATATGTTTTTGTGTTTTGTAATGTAGTTTTTAAAAACAGCAACTAATAAATCCGATTGAAATTTAATAATAGGACGCAATACTAAATTTTGAAAGCGCTCTTCGCTACTCATCATATCGTGCGTTTTTGCAGAAGTAATATGAGGGCGAATCTTTTTAAGGTAATCCTGTCTTGTGTCCATAATCTAGTTTTTAATAAACATACAGGATTTCTACACCTTGTAAAAGCATAACCCGTTATAATTGTTAACGGGGTTATTAACATGCATCGTTTTTTATATCTTTAACGGCATTTGTTTTGCGGTGCAAAACAAGAAGTTGCTTTTATCCACCCCAGTTGTATAGCTATGGCATGATAGAAAAACTTGTTATTTTTAATTCTTAATTTTTTAATAAACATGAAATTCGGAAGCGTTAAAACCCCTCAACATATGGATCTTAGCTTACCCCCAGACCATAGAGGCACCAAAAAAGTCTTAGCGAATTTAAAAGATGAAAACCTTGATAACAAAGCTCTTAAAATTTACGTAGGAAGG
Organism: Mariniflexile ostreae; assembly: GCF_042427585.1. Lineage (NCBI taxonomy): Bacteria > Pseudomonadati > Bacteroidota > Flavobacteriia > Flavobacteriales > Flavobacteriaceae > Mariniflexile > Mariniflexile ostreae. Next base: position 75,949 of record NZ_JBHMFC010000086.1, read on the forward strand.
GCAAAATGGAACAGAACCGATTTAAAAGGGTTTTATCCAAAAGGCACAAAAGATGAATTAGCTTATTATGCATCACAATTTAATGCTCTTGAGTTTAATGCGCCTTTTTATCGTATTTTTTCTGCGGAACAGTTTGCGCTTTGGCACGACAAGACCCCTCGTGGTTTTAAGTTTTTTCCAAAATTAAATCAAGAAATTAGTCATTGGAGACGTTTAAACAATACCAAAGCTGTTGTCGATCACTATCTGTACAATGCGTCTAATTTAAAAGACAAGTTAGGCACGGTGTTTTTACAAATGCATGCTAATTTTGCTCCAAAGGATTTCGATAGCGTAGTAAGGTTTATTGAAGAATGGCCAAAAGCGATTCCCTTAGCAGTAGAGTTTAGGCATGGCGATTGGTTTCAAGACGAAGCTGTTTCGAAAGATTTATATCAACTTTTTGAAGCCCATCACATTGCCAATGGGATTGTAGACACCTTGGGAAGGCGTGATTTACTACATATGCGCCTTACAAACTCCACCGCATTTGTGCGTTTTGTCGGGGCCAACCATCCATCCGATTTTACGCGTTTAGACACTTGGATAGATCGTTTAAACCACTGGAAATTACAAGGAATTAAAGAAATTGATTTTTTTGTCCACCAACACATAGAAAGTGAGTCGCCATTGCTTTCGGCATATTTTATAAAAAAACTCAATCAAACCTTAGGTAGTAATTTAAAGATCCCCAATGAAAACGTACAAGAAACCCTATTTTAGAAGCTATGCCGATTAAAAAATGTTAACAATTAACACTATCCATTGAAAAAAAATCGGTATTCATCAATTCCGTTATCAATCTTATAAAAATACAAGCTTATAAGGCTTAACAACTATTAAATGATGATAAAAATAAGAGTTTTTCGTAAATTCGCATCTCTTTTGGAAACTCATGTTTTTGAGTCTAAAAACATTTACCAAAAAAATTTAAAATTAAATAGAATATTTATGAGTAAGACATTGTTTGATAAGGTGTGGGATTCACATGTTGTACGTAAAATTGAAGGAGGTCCTGATGTATTTTTTATAGACCGTCATTTTATTCACGAAGTTACAAGTCCTGTGGCTTTTCTTGGATTAAAAAGCAGAGGTTTAAAAGTGTTATACCCAGAGCGTACCTATGCTACTGCAGATCACAACACGCCAACTATCAACCAGCATTTACCTGTTGAAGATCCATTATCTGCACTTCAATTAAAAACTTTAGAAGATAATTCAGCCGAGTACGGTATTAGTCACTGGGGTTTAGGCCACAGAAAGAATGGTATTGTACACGTTATAGGACCTGAAAACGGTATTACTTTTCCTGGCGCTACTATTGTATGTGGAGATTCTCATACCTCTACACATGGTGCTTTTGGTGCTATTGCATTTGGTATTGGGACATCAGAAGTAGAAATGGTGCTTTCTACCCAGTGTATCATGCAAGCAAAACCTAAGAAAATGCGCATTAATGTAAATGGGCAATTAGGAAAAGGCGTAACGCCTAAAGATGTCGCATTATTTATTATTTCAAAATTATCCACTTCTGGTGCTACAGGATACTTTGTAGAATATGCTGGAGATGTTTTTAGAAACATGACTATGGAAGGCCGTATGACCGTGTGTAACCTTTCTATTGAAATGGGGGCGCGTGGTGGTATGATTGCACCAGATGAGACGACTTTTGCTTATTTAAAAGACAAACCATTATCTCCAAAAGGAGCAGATTGGGATAAGGCTTTAGAGCACTGGAAAACATTAAAAACAGAAGAAGGCGCTACTTTTGATAAAGAAGTTACCTTTAGTGCTAGTGAGATTGAACCGATGATTACCTACGGAACCAATCCAGGAATGGGTATGGGTATTTCTAAAAACATCCCTAATGCCGCAGATGTTGAAGGTGGTGTTGCAACCTATAAAAAGTCTTTGGACTATATGGGCTATGATGAAGATGAGGCTATGATCGGTAAAAAAATAGACTATGTCTTTTTAGGAAGTTGTACCAATGGTAGAATTGAAGATTTTAGAGCTTTTGCAACCATTGTAAAAGGAAGAAAGAAAGCAGATAATGTAACCGCTTGGTTAGTACCGGGGTCTCATGAAGTTGAAGACAAAATTAAAGAAGAAGGTATTTTAGATATTCTTACTGAAGCTGGTTTTGTTTTAAGACAACCTGGATGTTCGGCTTGTTTGGCAATGAACGACGATAAAGTTCCTGCTGGAAAGTATGCAGTAAGTACCTCTAACAGAAACTTTGAAGGCCGCCAAGGACCAGGTTCTAGAACCTTACTTGCCAGCCCACTTGTTGCAGCTGCTGCTGCAGTAACAGGAGTGGTAACCGACCCAAGAGACTTATTATAATCTTTGTGTTTTTTTAAAGAAATCAACGATTAAACATCAAAAAACAAAATAATGGCTTACGATAAATTCAATATATTAAAAAGTACTGCGGTGCCTTTACCGTTAGAAAATGTAGATACCGATCAAATAATTCCTGCCCGTTTCTTAAAAGCGACAAAGCGTGAAGGATTTGGCGATAACTTATTCCGAGATTGGAGATATAATAATGATAATTCTCCAAAAGAGGACTTCGTACTGAACAACCCTATTTATTCTGGAAAAATTCTAGTAGGAGGTAAGAACTTTGGTTCTGGTTCTTCTAGAGAACATGCAGCATGGGCGGTTTACGATTATGGTTTCCGTTGCGTGGTGTCTAGTTTTTTTGCAGATATCTTTAGAAACAACTGTTTAAATGTGGGGGTACTTCCGGTTCAGGTGAGTCCAGAATTTGCAGAAAAAATATTTGAGGAAATCTACAAAGACCCTAATACAGAACTTGAAGTAAAACTTGAAGAGCAAACCATCACGATACTTTCAACTGGCGATCAAGAATCTTTTGAAATCAACAGTTACAAAAAAGAAAACATGTTGAATGGTTTTGATGATATTGATTACCTTCAAAACATAAAAGGAGAAATCGAATCTTTTGCAAGTGGTCTATTAATGTAAATGGGTACGACTACAAGACGATTAGAAATTATGGATACGACATTGCGCGATGGTGAACAGACCTCGGGCGTGTCGTTTTCTGCTTCCGAAAAATTAACAATAGCCAAACTTTTATTAGAAGAGCTAAAGGTTGATCGCATTGAAATTGCATCGGCACGGGTGTCTGAAGGGGAGTTTGAAGCGGTAAGAGATGTTACCGATTGGGCTTCAGAGCATGATTATTTGAACAAAGTTGAAGTCTTAACCTTTATCGATAAGGGCGTTTCTATCGATTGGATGGTGAAAGCTGGGGCGAAAGTCCAAAACCTGCTTTCTAAAGGCTCTTTGAATCACTTAATGCATCAGCTTAAAAAGACATCAGAAGAGCATTTTAATGATATCTCAGAAAACATCATTTTAGCAACCCAACATGGTATTGAAACCAACATCTATTTAGAAGACTGGAGCAATGGCATGCGAAATTCAAAAGCTTATGTTTTTGAATTTTTAGATTTCTTAAGCACACAACCCATTAAGCGGGTTATGCTTCCTGATACCTTGGGTGTTTTAACACCAAAAGAGTCTTTCGAATTTTTAGCAGAAATAAAGACGAAATACCCGAATTTACATTTCGATTTTCATGCCCATAATGATTACGATTTGGGTGTTGCGAATGTTATGGAGGCTGTAAGAGCTGGAGCAAACGGCTTGCACCTTACTATAAACGGTATGGGCGAACGTGCCGGAAATGCTCCTATGGCCAGTACTATTGCTGCACTAAACGATTTTATGCCCCATATTAAAATTGGTGTAAATGAAAAAGTATTATATACCGTTAGCAAGTTAGTGGAGAATTTTTCTGGTGTTATGATTCCTGCCAACAAACCGATTATTGGTGCTAATGTATTTACGCAAACCGCTGGAATACATGCGGATGGGGATAATAAGAAGAACCTTTACTTTAGCGACCTATTGCCTGAGCGTTTTGGTAGGACCCGAAAATATGCCTTGGGGAAAGCTTCTGGAAAAGCCAATATCCAAAAGAATTTGCAGGAGTTAGGACTTCAATTGGATGATGACGATCTAAAAAAAGTAACCCAGCGTATTATCGAACTTGGTGATAAAAAGCAAGTGGTTACCAAAGAGGATTTACCTTACATTATATCGGACGTTTTAGATTACACCTACGAGGAAAAGGTTAAGGTTAATTCTTATGTACTAACACATGCCAAAGGCTTAAAACCCTCTACAACAGTTTCCATTACGATTAATGATGAAACTTTTGAAGAAAACTCTCAAGGAGATGGGCAGTTTGATGCTTTTATGAATGCGATAAGAAGTGTTTTTAGAAAAAAGAAAATGATCTTGCCCGATTTGATCGATTACGCGGTTAGAATACCTCCAGGTAGCCGTTCGGATGCGTTGTGTGAGACCATAATTACCTGGAAAAGTCCAGAAAAGAAATTTACAACACGTGGTTTAGATTCTGATCAAACGGTTTCGGCAATTAAAGCCACAGAGAAAATGCTAAATATTATTATTAATTAAATTTGAAGGCGAAAGGACCAATATCGCACGATTTGCGTTAGGGATTGAACGGCTTGTTTGAGCTCGCCGACCTTAGGAGGAAGCGAGTAGTGAAAGCCCGACCCAATTGCCCTGAGCGAAGACGAAGGGTAAAGCAGGGAAACGCCCAAGAAATAATAAGTATACAGAACATTTAAAATATTAAAGACTAAAAATTAAAAAAAAATGAAATTTAACATAGCCCTTTTAGCCGGAGATGGCATTGGACCAGAAGTAATCGATCAAGCCGTAAAAGTAAGTGATGCTGTTGCCAAGAAATTTGGACACGAGATTACATGGAAACCTGCATTAACAGGAGCTGCAGCTATTGATGCTGTTGGTGATCCTTACCCAGATGCTACACACGAGATCTGTAAAAATGCTGATGCTGTTTTGTTTGGCGCTATTGGCCATCCAAAATATGACAATGATCCTTCTGCACCGGTACGCCCAGAGCAAGGTTTGTTAAAAATGCGTAAAAAATTAGGCTTGTTTGCTAATGTAAGGCCAACCTTTACCTTTCCGTCTTTAATAGACAAATCTCCATTAAAAAGAGAGCGTATAGAAGGTACAGATTTGGTGTTTTTACGTGAATTGACCGGTGGTATTTATTTTGGTGAAAAAGGCAGAAGAGATGGCGGTGAAACGGCTTTCGATAACTGTGTGTACACCAGAGCAGAGGTACAGCGTTTAGCTAAAAAAGGTTTTGAATTGGCCATGACCCGTTCTAAAAAATTATGTTGTGTGGATAAAGCCAACGTTATGGAAACCTCTCGTTTATGGAGAGAGACGGTTCAGGCTATGGAAAAAGATTATCCAGAAGTAACGGTGTCTTATGAGTTTGTTGATGCTGTAGCCATGCGTTTGGTGCAGTGGCCAAATAGTTATGATGTATTGATTACGGAAAACTTATTTGGAGACATCTTAACGGATGAAGCTTCTGTTATATCAGGATCTATGGGCTTAATGCCATCGGCATCTATGGGTGCAGACATCGCTTTATTTGAACCGATCCATGGATCTTACCCACAAGCAACTGGTAAAAATATAGCCAATCCAATGGCAACGGTTTTATCTGCTGCCATGATGTTTGAAACAGCTTTTAACTTACCAGAAGAAGGCCAAGCTATTAGAGATGCTGTAAACAAAGCATTATCTGAAGGTATTGTAACCGAAGACTTGGCCGATAAGGGTAAAGCTTACGGAACAAAAGAAGTAGGGGACTGGTTAGCCGCCAATATCTAGAAAATAGCTTTTATAAATAAAAAACACCTGTTGGGCTTTAAACCTAACAGGTGTTTTTGTTTTAAGAATAAGATGTTGACAACTATTGCGTTCATGTTCCTAAAATAAGCATTGATATTTCTATTTTTGAACAAAGCACTTGGATGGCTCTCGGTGCCATTATAAATTAAAAGGAATAACACATGAAAAATAAAGTAATACATTTATTTAACGACCAGAACACTAACCCAAAAGGAGAGGTAGACTATTCAAAACTAATCGGTACTTTTTTAGCACATTTTAAAAAGGATTTTCCAGAAGACCTGCATATAGAAGATATTTCTGAATTTACCATTAATGCATGGAACTTGGCTAATATGAGTTTGATACTTTCTAGCGAGGAATTTGACAATATTTTAAGTTCTGATTCCGATGTAGGGCAGGACACTATTTTGTTAAAAAAGATGATAACACATAAGCTTTCTAATTTTAAAGCTTACGATCATTTTATTGTTGATTACCAAATTACAGAAGGTAACGACAACCTTAGTATTGATGTAGTTACCCAAACTAAAGAATTATATATCGATGCGCTGCAAAACTCGTTTGAAAACGACCTCTCTGAAAGTGATTTTACAGAGAATTATATAGACCGCAACGCTATTGTCCTAAAAGCGAAACAACCCTTTTTTAATTGGTTAAATGGGCTTTATCCTAATGAAGCACAGCATAGCTATTTAGATTTTTCAACCAACGTTTACTTGGTGGGTGATGAGGAAGACGATTTAGAGAAATGGCTTAAGAAGAAGTTTGATAAGTTATTTATAAAGGAGCTTAATCAATGGCATACAAATAAAAAAGATTGGCCTCAAAAAAGAACCTTTAAAATGTTTAAGGAATGGTTTGAGGTAAATCTGTCTGATATGGTTTACGATTTACAAGACGTGCCAGTACGTAAATTATAATACAGGACAAAAAAACGGGGCCGTCCATTACAAGATGATACGCCCCGTTTTTTTTAAAAGATTACAGCTTTAATAAGGCACTTTCAGAAGTAAATAATCACTTGCATATCAATCAAATAAGTTGTATTTTAGATAAAACAAAACCCCGATAACGAGCCGAACACTCAAAAAACGGGGT
>NZ_JBHMFC010000087.1:0-503 GCF_042427585.1 Mariniflexile ostreae
ACTGAAAGCTAGTCTAAAAGAGCGCAAATACTATTTAAATGCTATCTTGGATATACAACAATATTGAAGACAAAACATCAGCACTGATACGATTTAGCCAAATGAGATGAAAAAGTGAGGCAAACAGGCTTTAAAAGCTTTAATAGCATTGCTAAAACGGGTCAACGCAAAAAGTTGTGGAGTAACTAAAAAAGAAAGAACTTTGGAGCAAAAATTTCTATGTCCTCTGATTCACTTTTATCTATTGCCAATTTATTGCTTCCCGAAGTTCTTGTCACCTATTTTGATTTAAAAAAGCACGAGATCAAAGGTGAAGAGCTCCACTTTTACTTTACCGAACAAAACAAGGCACCCGAGGGGCATGAAAGTACGAAGCTCCATTCCAAAGGCTTCTTTCCTGAGGCTACGGTTCAGGATTTTCCCATACGGGGCAAGAATGTTTTTCTGCACGTCATACGGCGCAGATGGGTTGATCAGGACACGGGCACATTAATCACAAGAGA
>NZ_JBHMFC010000088.1:0-773 GCF_042427585.1 Mariniflexile ostreae
TTTTCACCGCTCAAGCCTTCGGTCTCTATGTGCATGTAGACCGTATGCTTAAACCCGCTACGGTTTATCCTATTGCCTTTGCTGTCCGCCCAATAGGCTTTGGTTATTTTGGGCTGTATGGCGGTCAATAGCTTGCTTGTGTCCGTAGAGCCCGTTGGGTTGTTGGCGAAGGCTTCAACATACCACTTGCCTTCCTTTTCGGAGGTTCCTGTATAACTGAATTCTCCATTCGCACCATTGGAAATACTGTGTTTGTTTCCATCATCCGTAATTACAAAGTGTTTCTTGACGTCGCTTTTTTTACTATATATACACCATTGTACTTGTAGGTCGGCATCTTTAACAGCGTCATAGGGCATGGTAAATTCAGTGACCGTAAATTTTACTTGGTGCCGCTGTGACTTCGTTTCGCCCCGATAAAGCACGCTAATGGTGTCTTTGGAGGTGCTTATGGCACTTACTTGGTTATGGCCGATCGTGTACCGGCCCGTGAGGCGCTCTTGGGTTTTAGGGTTAAAGGCCTCTATTGCTACTGTTCCCACGCCCATGGGAGGGATGTGCAACGTTCCATTTAAAACGGTGTACATACCCGATATGTCATTTTTGTTATGGCTGACTTCCCAAGATAGCTTTGGGAGTGGCGCCCGGTCTGGAAACAGCAGGGGGGGGCTTTACGGTGGCAGCTTCTCCTGGGCGTACCCGCGTGCGCATTTGGCCGTCTACTTTTATGACGAGCGTTTTACTGGTATCGATACCCTGATCGGCGATGCTTA
>NZ_JBHMFC010000089.1:0-3241 GCF_042427585.1 Mariniflexile ostreae
AGATTTGACACAACCATTGCAAGTTGGTTGGGTTTCAACTATCTATCATTTATGGCAATATTCCTAAAGAAAATGAAAAGCAAAAAGTTTAAATGACCTCAATACTTAAAATAAACTAATGTTCGGATTATTCAAAAAAAAAAAAAAAACTGAAATTGAAAAGCTTCAAGCGCGCTATACAGGTTTAATGAAAGAATGGCATGCCCTATCTAGCATAAACCGTTCAGAAAGTGATAGTAAATATGAAGAAGCCGAAAATATCGCTAAACAAATAGAAAAACTAAAAAATGAAACGACTTAAATATATCTGTGTTTTTTTGGTCATCAATTTTAGCGCACTGGCCATTGGAAGTTGGTTAATGGGGAATGGGCCACAATCGGACTGGTATCAAAATTTAGATAAAGCGCCCTGGACACCTCCTGGTTGGGTTTTTGGAGCAGCTTGGACCAGTATCATGGTTTGTTTTTCAATTTATATGGCTTATTTATACCTAGCAACTCCTTCACTAAAAATAAAAAGTTTATTTGTATTTCAGTTTATATGCAATGTGCTTTGGAACTACCTCTTTTTTAATCAACATTTAATCGGGCTAGCACTTGTGGCTATTTTAATTCTAACCGTAATTATTGGTGTTTTTATGCTTTCATTCCTAACACAAATGAATAAGAAAAGCCTCTTAGTTCTCCCTTATTTTGTTTGGTTATGCATCGCTTCCTCATTAAACGCTTATGTTTTAATTTACAATTGAAACAATCCGTATTTTATTTTATAAATAAACACTTTCTAAATGAAAATATACAGATTACATCAAAAACAAAACCTACCCATTACATTAGAGGCAGCATGGCATTTTCTATCAGATCCTAAAAATTTAAAAATTATTACGCCAGAATATATGGGATTTCACATTCTATCTGGAGCCGATCGCCCCATGTATGCAGGGCAGATCATTCAATATATTGTAACGCCTATTTTTGGAATAAAAACCAAATGGGTAACCGAAATCACACACCGTGTAGATAAACATTATTTTGTAGACGAACAACGTTTTGGTCCATATGCCCTATGGCATCACAAACATTTTATTAAAGAAATTGATGGAGGCGTTGAAATGGAAGATATTATCGATTACAAAGTGCCATTTGGTGTTTTAGGACAACTGGTCCATCCTTTTCTAGTAAAACCAAAATTAGAAGAGATTTTTAATTATAGAACTAAAAAATTAGAAGCGCTTTTTGGTGTGTATAAACCAAAAGGCACTTAAATTTTCAAGCTTAAAGTGCATCATTTTTTAAACGCTATACATGACAAATACTATAAATATTTTTTGGTTTCGCCGAGATTTAAGACTAACAGATAACAAGGGCTTATTCGAAGCTTTAAAAGGACAAATAAAGGTGCTTCCGATATTTATTTTTGACTCAGAAATTCTTGAAATGCTTCCTAAAGACGATCCACGCGTATCCTTTATATATGAAACATTAGAGGAGATTAACATCATCCTTCAAGAAGACTATGGCAGCAGTATTCAAATCTACTTCGGCACACCATTAGAGGTATACCATCAATTGAATACGCATTACAAAATAGAAACCGTTTACACCAATCACGACTACGAGCCCTATGCAAGACAGCGCGATGCAGAAATTAAAACGTTTTTAGAACAAAACAACATCGCATTTAAAACCTACAAAGACCAAGTTATTTTTGAAAAAGATGATATTGTAAAAAGTGATGGTACCCCCTATTTGGTTTACACCCCCTATATGAAACGTTGGAAAGCGCAATTTAAAACAGAAAACATAAAATCATTTCCTTCAGAAACACTATTAAAACATTTTGTTCAACACCAAAAGGTAGAAGCCCCAACATTATTAAATATGGGGTTTGAAAGCACTAAACAACGTATAGCACCTTATTTAGCAACCCCCGAAGTTATTCAAAACTACGAAACCACACGAAACTTCCCAGCACAAGACAGCACATCAAAACTAGGGCCTCATTTGCGTTTTGGAACGGTAAGTGTTCGCTATATGATAAGCAAAGCAGTATCTGAAACCAACCACGTATTTTGGCAAGAATTGATTTGGAGGGAGTTTTTTATGCAAATCCTTTGGCACTTTCCGCAAACACAGACCAAGAGCTTTAAGCCACAATATGACCGTATTGTGTGGCGTAACAATGAAGCCGAATTTAAAGCATGGTGCGAAGGGAAAACAGGCTACCCATTTATAGACGCTGGGATGCGACAATTAAACCAGACAGGGTTTATGCACAATCGCGTACGAATGCTTGTAGGCAGCTTTTTATGTAAGCATTTATTAATAGATTGGCGTTGGGGCGAGGCATATTTTGCCGAGAAACTACACGATTACGAGATGGCAAGTAATATAGGCAATTGGCAATGGGTAGCAGGTTGCGGCGTAGATGCAGCACCTTATTTCAGGATATTTAATCCCACAACACAAATTCAAAAATTCGACAAAGATTTAAAATACATCAACACATGGGTTCCTGAATATCAAGAGTTCACGTACCCCAAACCTATAGTAGACCATGCGGCAGCCCGAGAACGTTGTTTACGCGTTTTTAAAGCCGCTTTAAATGCTTCTATATAGTGACTTGTTTTTAAAATCAAAAAAAACACTGAAAAACGAAAAGAACAAATAAGAGAGAATTTTTAAACACTGGGGATAAATAAAAAGGCACTTTCAGAAGTAAATAACCACTTGCATATCAATCAAATAAGTTGTATTTTAGATAAAACAAAACCCCGATAACGAGCCGAAAACTCAAAAAACGGGGTTTTAAAATTTCTGAATTATGAAATTACAAAGAATTTCTGAATTACAACACGAATTTTCATTTTTAAATCCTACGGAGAATTTTAATCTCTATTTTTCTAAATTTTTAGATAGCGATTTAGGAAAAATCTACACAGCTATACCATGGGATGCGTTGGTGTCTATTTTCAATATTAAAGAGTCTATTAAGGGTACAAAAAACTACTTTAGCCCACAGGGAAAGTTAGGCTTGATGTTTTTAAAACACTATGCGTGCTGTTCCGATAAAAGATTAATCGAGCAACTAAATGCTAATATTGATTATCAGTTTTTTTGTGACATTCACCTAAAATACAAACGTTTAAGCAACTACAAGATAGTAAGTCAAATACGCTGTGAACTGGCTGGAGATTTAAAGGTAGAGGCTATTGAGAAGGTTTTGTATGCGCATTGGTCT